>DATFTS010000400.1:0-9801 GCA_035261645.1 Jatrophihabitans sp.
GCCAGGAAGTCCGCTGCCCGCACGACGGCGCCGGCGAAGACGACGCCGGTGAACGAGACAACCGCCGCGGCAAGTGTCGACGACGCGGTGCAAGAGTCCGTCGCGGCGGTCACCGCGGCGCCCGCTCCGCAGCCGGCCGACACGCAGCAGCCCGCCGACACGCAGCAGCCGGAGGAGACCGCAACCCCCACGGAGCCCACAGCGACCCCCGAACCCACAGCAGCACCCGAGCCCACACCGGCAGCCGAGGAAGCTGGCCGCCCGGCGCCGGCCACGTCCGACGCCGACTCGCCGGACGAGGCAGGTGGTGACTCAGCGCCCGGTCCGGCCTCGTCCGGACGCTCGCCGGCGACCGGCGATCTGGCCGTGCCGAAGGGCTCGGACTGGACGAAGGCCGAGCTGGCCGCGGTCCGCGGGCAGCTGCTCGCCGAGCTGACCTCCATGCGTGAGGCTTACGACGACTCGCTACGCGACCTGGACGATCTGCAGCGGTCGGGTACCGACGGCGCCGGCGACGACCAGGCCGACGCCGGCAGCAAGACGTTCGAGCGCGAGCAGGAACAGTCGATCGCGGCCAACCGCCGCGACCTCATCACGCAGATCCAGCACGCTGTTGAGCGCATCGACTCCGGCACCTACGGGTACTGCGAAAGCTGCGGGAAGCCGATCCCCAAGGCCCGGCTGAAGGCGTTCCCGGCCGCGACGCTGGACGTCGCCTGCAAGCAGCGTGAAGAGCGCCGCTGAACGACCGGCCGGCTGAGCCCGGTGTGCGGGTGCGCGAGAATGGTGACGTGACTGCGGACGAGACCGACGCGCCGGCACGTCCGCGAACCGACGCGCGGCGCCCGCGACGCCGTGTGCTGCTGTTCGCCGTGGTGGCCCTTCTCGTGCTCGCCCTCGACGTCATCTCGAAGGTGCTCCTCGTGGCGAACCTGGCCGAGATGCACAAGCCGGTCCGCACGTTGGGCGGCGCGGTGTACATCCAACAGACCCGCAACTCCGGCGCGGCATTCTCCCTCGGCACCGGCTTTACGGTGATCTTGACGGTGGTGGCGATCGCGGTCGTGGTCTTCATCGTGCGCACGGCGGGCCGGATGCGCTCGGCGCCCTGGGCAGTTGCGTTGGGTCTGATCCTCGGCGGCGCGCTGGGCAATCTTGCCGACCGGGTGTTTCGCTCGCCGGGCGTCGGCCGCGGGCATGTGGTCGACTGGATCAGCCTGTTCGGCCCCGACGCGAAGTACTGGCCGATCTTCAACCTCGCCGACTCGGCGATCGTGTGCGGCGCGATACTCGCCGCCGCGCTCGCACTGTTCGGCATCGACACCGATGGACGGCACGCCCGCAAGAAGCATGACTGAGGCGCGGTTGTTGCCCGTGCCGGAAGGTCTGGACGGGCTGCGGTTGGACGTCGCCATCTCGCGGCTGTTCGGCTTCTCGCGCACCGCCGCCGCCGAGTTGATCGACGCGGGCAACGTCAGCGTCGACGGCGCCCAGCAGTTGCGCAGCAGCAAGGTGCACGCGGGTTCGGTGCTGGAAGTGACGATGCCTACGCCACCGGCGGTCGTCGCACCGCCTACGCCGGTGGACGGGCTCACCGTCCTCTACGACGACGAGGACATCGTCGTCGTAGACAAGCCGGTCGGCGTCGCCGTGCACCCGAGCCCCGGCTGGACCGGGCCAACGGTGGCTCAGGGCCTCGCCGCGATGGGCTATCGCATCGCGACCTCGGGAGCGGCCGAACGGCAGGGGATCGTCCACCGCCTCGACGCCGGAACCACCGGCGTGATGGTCGTGGCCAAGAGCGAACGCGCCTATTCGACGCTCAAGCGGGCGTTCAAGTCGCGCACGGTCGACAAGCGCTACTCGGCGCTCGTCCAGGGCCACCCGGACCCCACCAACGGCACGATCGAGGCCCCGATCGACCGTCACCCCGGCTCGGACTACAAATTCGCAGTGGTTGCCGGCGGCCGGCCGAGCGTGACCCACTACGAGACGGTCGAGGCGTTTCGCGCGGCCACCCTGCTCGACATCCGGTTGGAAACCGGCCGCACGCACCAGATCCGCGTGCACATGGCGGCGATCCGGCATCCGTGCGTCGGCGATCTCACCTACGGTGCCGATCCCGTCCTGGCGAAGCGGCTGGGATTGAACCGGCAGTGGCTGCATGCAAGGGAACTGGGGTTCGAGCACCCCGGCACCGGCGAGTGGGTGCGTTTCGTGTCGCCTTATCCGGCCGACCTGCAGCATGCGCTCGACGTGCTGGACGCCGAATCACACTGGTAACACCGAGGACACGTGGGTAGGAAGGTCGGTTGTGGAACCCGGACGCGCACCGTTACTCGTCGCATCGAATCGCGGACCCCTGACGGTTGTGGTCGTCGAGGACGGAGACGACGAGATCCGCAGGGGTGGCGGCGGCCTGGTGAGCGGCATGCAGACCGCCCTGACCGCCACGCCGGATGCCGTGTGGGTGTGCGCGGCTATGAACGAACGCGAGCGAACGCTTGCCCGGCAGGCCCCCAACGGCCGACTCTCCGAACTGCCTGCCGTCGCCGAGGCCATGCGCGGTGACTTCGACGTTCGCATGCTGCCGATCGACGCGCAGACCTACCGCAACGCCTACAACGCCATCGCGAACTCCACGTTGTGGTTCGTGTTGCATCAGCTGTTCGACCTACCGACGCAGCCGGCGTTCGACTCCGCCTGGCGCAGGCAGTGGGACAGCTACGTTCGGTACAACCGGGCGTTTGCCGACGCGCTGGCGAGCGAGGCGGCCGAGGGAGCGGCCGTCATGGTGCAGGACTACCACCTGTTCCTTGTCCCTCGCATGTTGCGCGGCCTACGGCCCGACCTCAGGATCTCGCACTTCACGCACACCCCGTGGGTGTCGCCCGATTACTTCATGACGCTGCCCGACGACGTGGCGCGCAGCGTCATCGAAGGCATGCTCGGCGCCGATCTTGTCGGCTTTCACACTCGGCGTTGGGCGGACCTCTTCCTGGAGTGCGCAGCGGCCATCAACGGCCGCTCCGAAACGCGCGTACAGGTCTTTCCCCTAGGCACTGACGCCGACGCGCTGCGCAAGCTGGGCGCACGCCGCAACGTGGACAGTGAGCTGCGGGTGCTCAACGAGCTGGCAGCCGACCGGCAGGTGATCGGCCGCGTCGACCGCACCGAGCTGTCCAAGAACGTCTGGCGCGGGCTGTTGGCATACCGCGAGTTGCTGCGGGTGTATCCGGAGTGGCGTGGCCGGGTCATGCACGTCGTCTACAACAACCCCTCGCGTGAGGACCTGCCCGCGTACCGGGAGTACACCGCACGTATCGAGCGGCTCGCCGAGGAGATCGACGACGAATTCCGCACCGACGCTTGGACGCCGCTCGTGCTGGAGGTAGCCGACGACTACCCCGCTGCGCTGGCGGTGCTGCGCCGCACCGACGTGGTGTTCGTCAATTCGGTGCGCGATGGCATGAACCTCGTCGTGCAGGAGGGGCTGGTCCTCTCCGAGCGCGACCCCGCCGTGGTGGTTTCGAGGGAGGCCGGCGTCGCCGATCTGCTCGGTGGCGACGCGCTCACCGTCAACCCGTTCGACGTGCGGGCGACCGCGGAGGCGCTGCACCAGGCGCTGTCGATGCCGCATGTCGAGCGAGCCGCTCGCGCGCGGCGGATGCGCGAGGCGGCGACCCGGCTGCCGCCGGCCGAGTGGTTCCAGTCGCAGCTGGACGCTGTGAGGTAGGTCAGCCGGCCAGCGCAGTGAGCAACCGCGCCGCGACTGTCGGGTCGGGCACGTCGATGTCCGCCACGCCGTCGAGTTGCGGGACACCGGACGAGCGGACGGCCACCGAGTAGGCGATCATCCCTTCGTCGCGCAGCCTGCGTATCTCGGCGAAGGCGGGGAGGTCGCCGAGGTCGTCGCCGAGAAACAGCACTGCCTTACGCCCAGCGGCGAGCCGCGCCAGTGCGCCCGCCTTGTCATAGCCGGGCACCCGGATCTCCAGGACGTCGCTGCCCGGATGCACCTCCAGGCCCAGCCGTTTCGCGAGCGCGCTGACCGGCTCCCTGAGCCGGGCGAGGGCGGCGTCCGGATCGGCCGAAGTACGGGCATGCACGACCAGCGAGAGCCCCTTGTCCTCGATCCAGACGTCGGGATCGCCCCCGGACTCCACCACTTCGGGCAGTTCGGCACGCAGGACTTCGATGGACTCGGGCGGCTCGGGCGATTCCAGCCGCCCGTCCTGCCACATCTGCAAGCCGTACAACCCAGCGACGACGATGCCGGGCACCGCGTCGAGGCCGCCGAGCCGCACCACCGTGTCGGCCGCGCGACCGGTTATCACCGCCACCTGCGCTCCCCGACGCCGCAACCGCGCCAGCGCCTCGATGACGCCTGCCACCGGCCGCGACTTCTCCGGATCCGGGACGAGCGGCGCGAGGGTGCCGTCGAAGTCGGTCGCGATCAGGGCTGAAGGCAAATGCGGCTGCAACGCCCCGATGAGCTCGTCGACGTCCATGCGCCCATCTTGCCTAGCCTGGCTCGACCGCGCCGACCCCGCGGGGTCAACCCTCGACCAACGGTTTGGAGTGTCCTCGTGCTCGTCGTCGGACGTTGATGTGAGAATCGGTCGGACGATCCGACGAGAGGCTCCAGGCGCACCGTGGCAGTGAGTAACAGCGACCAGTTCGTGCATCTGCACGTCCACACCGAGTATTCGATGCTCGACGGCGCTGCGCGGCTCACGGAACTGTTCGCCGAGGCGGCCCGCATGGGCATGCCCGCGCTGGCGATGACCGACCACGGCAACGTCTTCGGTGCCTACGACTTCTACCGCAAGGCCACCGCTGTCGGGGTGAAGCCGATCATCGGCATCGAGGCCTACGTCACTCCGAACACGCACCGATCCGACCGCTCCCGGGTGCGATGGGCAAGCGGCGGGAACGACGACGTGTCGGGCGGCGGCGCCTTCACGCACATGACGATCCTGGCCGAGACCACCGCCGGCATGCACAATCTGTTCCGGCTGTCCTCACGGTCGTCGATCGAGGGGTTCTTCTACAAGCCGCGCGCCGACCGCGAGCTGCTGTCGCAGTACGCGCAGGGCCTGATCGCGACCACCGGCTGCCCGTCCGGTGAGGTGCAGACGTGGCTGCGCATCGGCGATTACGACAAGGCGCTGGCCACTGCCGCGGAGTTCCGCGACATCTTCGGGCCCGGCAACTTCTTCGTCGAGCTGATGGATCACGATCTCGACATCGAACTGCGCGTCCGCGAGGGCCTGCTGAGGATCGCCCGCGACCTGCAGCTACCCCTGATCGCAACCAACGACCTGCACTACACGCACGCCTCGGACGCCGACACGCACGAGATCCTGCTCTGCGTCCAGTCAGGCAAGACCATGGCCGACCCGAAAAGGTTCAAGCTCGACGGCCGCGGCTACTACCTCAAGTCGCAGGCAGAGATGCGCTCGCTGTGGGCGGACAAGCACGATCTGCGTGAGGCCTGCGACAACACGCTGATGATCGCCGAGCGATGCGAGGTGAGCTTCACCGAGGGCAACGGCACGTACATGCCGCGCTTCCCGGTGCCGCCGGGCGAGACGGAACAGAGCTGGTTCGCGAAGGAGGTCGAAGCCGGGCTGGCCCGTCGCTACCCGGGCGCGATCCCCGAGGACATCCGCAAGCAGGCTGACTACGAAGTCGGCGTCATCAACGCGATGAACTTCGCGGGCTACTTCCTGGTCGTCGCCGACTTCATCAACTGGGCCAAGGACAACGGCATCCGGGTCGGTCCCGGCCGCGGATCAGGCGCCGGCTCGATCGTGGCGTACGCCATGCGCATCACCGACCTGGATCCATTGCGACACGGCCTGATCTTCGAACGCTTCTTGAACCCCGACCGCGTGTCAATGCCGGACTTCGACGTCGATTTCGACGAGCGCCGGCGCGGTGAGGTCATCCGCTACGTCAGCGAGAAGTACGGCGACGATCGCGTCGCGCAGATCGTCACCTACGGCACCATCAAGGCCAAGCAGGCCGTCAAGGACGCCGCTCGGGTGCTCGGCTACCCGTTCTCGATGGGGGAGCGGATCACCAAGGTGATGCCGCCACCGGTCATGGGCAAGGACGTCGCACTCGAGAAGATCTTCGACCCCGCGCACGACCGCTACAACGAGGGCGGGGAGTTCCGCGCGCTCTACGACTCGGACGTCGAGGTCAAGAAGGTCGTCGACCAGGCGAAGGGCCTGGAGGGCCTCAAGCGCCAGTGGGGCGTGCACGCGGCCGGCGTGATCATGTCCTCCGACCCGCTGCTGGACCTCATCCCGATCATGAAGCGCGAGCAGGACGGCGCGATCATCACGCAGTTCGACTACCCGACCTGCGAGTCGCTCGGCCTGATCAAGATGGACTTCCTCGGGCTGCGCAACCTCACCGTGCTCGACGACGCATTGCGCAACATCAAGGTCAATCGCGGCGAGGACATCGTCCTTGAGGACCTCGAGCTCGACGACAAGGCCACCTTCGACCTGCTCGCCCGCGGCGACACCCTCGGCGTGTTCCAACTCGACGGCGGTCCCATGCGTGCGCTGCTGCGCTCGATGCGGCCGGACAACTTCGAGGACATCTCCGCCGTCGGCGCGCTCTACCGTCCCGGGCCGATGGGCGCGAACTCGCACAACGAGTACGCCGACCGCAAGAACGCTCGCAAGCCGGTGTCGCCGATCCATCCCGAGCTCGCCGAGCCCCTGCAGGAGATCCTGGGCGACACCTACGGGTTGATCGTCTACCAGGAGCAGGTGATGGCCATTGCGCAAAAGGTCGCCGGCTTCTCGCTGGGGCAAGCGGACATTTTGCGTCGGGCGATGGGCAAGAAGAAGAAGGCCGAACTGGACAAGCAGTTCGAGGGCTTCTCGAGCGGCATGCGAGCCAACGGATTCTCCGACGCTGCGATCAAGATGCTGTGGGACATCCTGCTGCCGTTCTCCGACTACGCGTTCAACAAGGCGCACTCGGCCGCATACGGGCTGGTCTCCTACTGGACCGCATACCTCAAGGCGAACTACCCGGCCGAGTACATGGCCGCTCTGCTCACGAGCGTGCGCGACGACAAGGACAAGTCCGCGGTCTACCTCGCCGAGTGCCGGCGCGGGGGCATCAAGGTGCTGCCGCCCTGCGTCAACGAGTCGCACGCCGACTTCACGCCGACCGGCACCGACATCCGTTTCGGGCTCACCGCGATCCGCAACGTCGGCGCGAACGTTGTCGCGTCCGTCGTCGCAACCCGTGACGAAAAAGGGGCTTTCACCGACTTCGGCGACTTCCTGCGCAAGGTCGACGCCGTGGTCTGCAACAAGCGGACGATCGAGGGGCTCATCAAGGGCGGCGCGTTCGACTCGTTGGGGCACACTAGGCGCGGGCTGATCCTGGTGTACGAGGCGGCGGTCGACGCGGTGCTGGACACCAAGCGCAACGAGGCGATCGGTCAGTTCGACCTCTTCGGTGCCGGCTTCGCCGATGCGCAGGCGCCCGGCGACGACGTTTTCGCGGTCCGGGTACCCGACGGCGAGTGGGACAAGAAGGTGCTGCTGCAGTTCGAGCGCGAGATGCTCGGCCTCTACGTATCCGATCACCCGCTGTTCGGGCTGGAGCACATCCTGGCCGGCAACGCCGACGTCACGGTCGCCGCCGCGCAGGCAGAGGGCGCGGCGGAGGCGCAGACGATCACGCTGGCCGGCATCCTCTCCTCAGTGAACCGGCGAGTGACGAAGGCCGGCGCGCCCTGGGCCCAAGCGATCCTCGAGGACCTCGAAGGCTCCATCGAAGTCATGTTCTTCCCGGCCACCTATGCGCAGGTGGCGCTTAACATCGCCGAGGACGCCATCGTCACGATCAAGGGACGCACCGACGCACGCGAAGACACGGTGAAGCTGATCGCGAGCGAGCTGACCGTGCTCGACACCAGCGAGGCGCCGCGTGGGCCGGTGTTGGTGCGCATCGAGGCGACGCGCTGCACGCCGCCCCTGGTGAACCGGCTGAAGGACGTGCTCGTCACCCATCCGGGCACCACCGAGGTGCACCTGCATGTGCGCGGCAAGAACGAGTTGAAGCTCGTCGCCGAGCACCGCGTGACGCCTTCGGCTGCGCTGATGGGCGACCTCAAAGCACTGCTGGGCCCGTCGGCGGTGTCGTCCTAAGGCGGCGCTCGGACCGCTAATCCTCGTGCAGGACGTGTGCGTCCGGGCCGGGGAACGTGAGCGCCTCGTGCCCATCCGGGTATTGGATGAGGTACGGCGGCGCGCCGTCGGCGCCCCTGACCTCGAGGATCGTTGCCCGCCGGGCCTGCTGCCCGACTATCTGCCCTTCGACGATGAGCACGTCGCCTGGCTGTGCTTGCATGCTGGGCCTCCGGTTCATGGTGATATCGATCCGGCAGGTTCAGCATGCTCGCGATGCGCAGCCGATTCCACCCCCAAGCATTCAGAGCGAGCGCTGGTAACTACTGAACGCCCGGGTGCCGAGCCACGCCATCAGCACAGCAAGGGCGAAAAGGAACCCGAGCCGCGGCAGGACGACGCCCCAGTCGGTGTGTGCCGACAGCGCTGCCCGCGCCGCGGTCGAGGCCCAGTCGACCGGGTTGTACCTGGCCACGTGCCGGACCCAGGACGGCGACACGCGGGTGTCGATGATTGCCGCGGACAGGAACTGAAGCGGCAGCACGATGAACTGGCTGATGCCGATCAGCGCCTCTTGCTGTCGAACGAGCAGCGCGATCGCGTTGGAGAACGACGCGATCACGACCGAGATGAGGCAGGCGACGAGCACCGTGATCAGAACGCCGCCGGCGCCGCCGGCGAACCGCGCGCCGGCTGCGTAGGCGATACCGAACACGATCAGCGTCTGCACGATCGTGGTCAGCGACTGGTAGGCGAGTGAGCCGACGATCATCGCGCCGCGTCGCACCGGGGACGCGAGCAGCCGGTCCATCACGCCGCGGTTCATGTCCTCGATGAACGCCGTGCCGGCCCAGCCGCTCGAGAACAGCGCGGTCATCACGATGACGCCTGGAGTGAGGAACTCGAGGTACGAGCCCGATGTCGGGCTGAAGCCGGGAATGCGCACCACGTTGCGAAAGAGCTGCCCGAACAGCAGCAGCCAGATGACCGGTTGCACCAGTGTGATCGCGGCATACGCGGGCTGGCGGAGCAGAGTTCGTACCCCGCGCGCGGTGAGCAGCCCGGAGTGCCGCAACAACTCAGTTGCGACTTTGCCTTGACCAGCGCTGCTCAGGGTGCCCGCGAGCGACGCCGGGGAGGTGGACGTGGTGGTGGGGGAACTCATGCCGCCACCTCCTCGCGGAACTCGCGCCCGACGTGGCGCAGGTACACGTCGTCGAGCGATGGCCGGGCGACGGTCACCGAAGCGACCTCGACACCGGCGCCGTCGAGTGCTGCCAGGACCGACGGCACGGCTCGGGCGCCGCTGTCTGCCCGCGCCCGCAGGCGGGTGCCGTCGGCGCTGATCTCCCGCAGCCCCGGCACGTGATGCAACGCCGCGACTGCCGCCGCAGCGGGGCTGGCCAGCTCCAACTGCACCGTGTCGCCGCGCAGCTCGCTCTTCAGGTCCTCCGGCGTCCCCTCGACCACGACCCGGCCGCCGTCGACGATCGCGACGCGATCGGCCAGGTGGTCGGCCTCTTCGAGGTAGTGCGTCGTGAGGAGCACCGTCGTCTGCTCGTCCGCGGTGAGGCGGGCGATCTCTGCCCACATCTGGGCGCGCGCCTCCGGGTCCAGCCCGGTGGTGGGCTCG
>DATFTS010000401.1:0-4165 GCA_035261645.1 Jatrophihabitans sp.
ACTTCGTGGTCGACGGCATCCTCGGCGAGGGCGTGGCGTCGAACGCGCGGCACGACCCGCAGGCGAAAGCGCTCGGCGAGTGGCTGCGCTCGCGACACGTCGACATCCCCGAGGCACTGTCGTGAACCCGTTCGACACCGCGGAGCGGCAGGCGCTGCGCGAGACGGTACGGGCGTTCCTCGCGCGGGACGTGCTGCCCTACCAGGACGACTGGGAGCGCGATGGCGAGCTGCCACGCTCGCTGCACCAGCGCGCCGCGGCAGCCGGCCTGATCGGCCTCTCCTACCCCGGCGCCGTCGGCGGTGGCGACGGCGACGCGGTCGATGCGCTCGTCCTCGCAGAGGAGTTTCACTACGCGGGCAGCGCGAGCGGCGTGTTCGCGTCGCTGTTCACCTCGGGCATCTCGCTACCCCATCTGGTCGCCGCAGCAGACGCCGAGCAGCTCGAACGTTGGGTGCGTCCGACCATCGAAGGATCGAAGATCGGCTCGCTCGCGATCACCGAACCAGACGGCGGCTCCGACGTCGCGAACATCCGCACCACCGCGAAGCGGGACGGCGGCGACTACGTCATCAACGGCGCGAAGACCTACATCACGTCTGGCGTGCGCGCCGACTTCGTCGTCACCGCGGCGCGCACCGGCGACGCCGGCGCACACGGCATCTCACTGCTGGTCGTCGAGAAGGGCACACCGGGGTTCACCGTCTCGCGCAGGCTGGCGAAGATGGGCTGGCTGTCCTCCGACACCGCCGAGCTCTCGTACGTGGACGTGCGGGTGCCGGCGGCCAACCTCGTCGGTGCGGAGAACACCGGTTTCGCGCAGATCGCGCAGAACTTCGTCTCCGAACGCGTCGGGCTGGCGGTGCAGTCGTACGCATGTGCGCAGCGCTGCTTGGACATCACTGTCGAGTGGTGCCGGCTGCGTGAGACGTTCGGCCGGCCGTTGATCTCCCGGCAGCCGGTGCAGAGCACGCTGGCCGAGATGGCGCGGCGCGTCGAGGTGGCCCGCGTCTACACGCGCTCGGTTGCGGCACGGGCCGCGGACGGTGAGACCGACCTGGTCCGCGAGGCGTGCTTCGCGAAGAACACGGCCGTCGAGGCCGGCATGTGGGTGGTGGATCAGGCGGTGCAGTTGCACGGCGGGATGGGGTACATGCGCGAATCCGAGGTCGAGCGGCAGTACCGCGACATGCGGATCATGGGCATCGGCGGCGGGACGACAGAGATCCTCACCGGCCTCGCCGCCAAGACGCTGGGCTACACCTCATGACGGTCCTGAGGACAAGCGTCGACGCCGGGTCGGCGGAGCACCAGGCCAACCGGGCCGCGCTGCTCGAGCAGATCGCGGCCATCGACGTCGAGCACGCGAAGGCGGTGGCCGGTGGCGGCGAGAAGTACGTCGAGCGCCACCACAAGCGCGGCAAGCTGCTCGTCCGCGAGCGCATCGAGTTGATCCTCGACCCCGGCTCGCACTTCCTCGAGCTCTCCCCGCTTGCCGCATGGGGCAGCGACTACACGGTGGGCGCCTCGGTGGTCTGCGGCATCGGCGTGGTCGAGGGCGTCGAGTGCATGATCAACGGCAGCGACCCGACGGTGCGCGGTGGCGCGTCCAACCCGTACACGCTCAAGAAGACGCTGCGCGCCAACGAGATCGCACTGCAGAACCGGCTGCCGACGATCGGGCTCACCGAGTCAGGCGGCGCGGACCTGCCGACGCAGAAGGACATCTTCATCCCCGGCGGGCAGATCTTCCGCGACCTGACCCGGCTCTCCGCCGCCGGCATCCCCACCATCTCGCTGGTGTTCGGCAACTCGACCGCGGGCGGCGCGTACATCCCGGGCATGAGCGACTACGTCGTCATGATCAAGGAACGCTCGAAGGTGTTCCTTGCCGGGCCGCCGCTGGTCAAGATGGCCACCGGCGAGGAGTCCGACGACGAATCGCTCGGTGGCGCCGACATGCACGCTCGGCAGTCCGGACTTGCCGACTACCTGGCCGTGGACGAGCAGGACGCGATCCGCATCGGGCGCCAGATCGTGAAGCGGCTCAACTGGCGCAAGTTCGGCCCGTCCCCCAAACCGGATCCGGCCGAACCCCTCTACGACGCCGACGACCTGCTCGGCATCGTCCCCACCGACCTCAAGGTGCCCTTCGACCCACGCGAGGTGATCGCCCGCATCGTCGACGGATCGGACTTCGACGAGTTCAAGCCGCTGTACGGGTCGTCGCTGGTGACCGGCTGGGCGATGCTGCACGGGTATCCGATCGGCATCCTCGCCAACGCGCGCGGCATCCTGTTCAGCGAGGAGTCGCAGAAGGCGGCGCAGTTCATCCAGCTTGCCAATCGCGCAGACACGCCCCTGCTGTTCCTGCAGAACACCACGGGCTACATGGTCGGGGCCGAGTACGAGCGGCGCGGCATGATCAAGCACGGCGCGCAGATGATCAACGCGGTGGCGAATTCGCAGGTGCCGCACTTGACGGTGACGATGGGCGCGTCGTACGGCGCAGGCAACTACGGCATGTGCGGACGCGCCTACGCGCCCCGGTTCCTCTTCACCTGGCCGAATGCGAGGTCGGCGGTCATGGGGCCGGCGCAACTGGCCGGCGTGCTCTCGATCGTGGCGCGACAGGCGGCGCAGGCGCGCGGCCAGGCCTACGACGAGGTAGCGGACGAGCAGATGCGGCGGTACGTCGAGGCGCAGATCGAGGAGCAGTCGCAGGCCGCCTTCCTATCCGGGATGCTCTACGACGACGGGATCATCGACCCGCGCGACACCCGGACCGTGCTCGGCATCGCACTGTCGGCCGTGCACAGCGGCGCCGTCGAAGGCGCCAAGGGCTACGGGGTGTTCCGGCTGTGATCGCCACGCCAACTGTGACAACCGTCCTCGTCGCCAACCGCGGCGAGATCGCCCGCCGGGTATTCCGGACCTGCCGCACGCTCGGCCTCGCCACGGTGGCGGTGTTCTCCGACCCGGACGCCGGCAGCCCACACGTCGCGGAGGCCGACGCCGCGGTGCGGCTGCCGGGCGCCGCACCGAGCGACACCTACCTGCGCGCCGACCTCATCATCGAGGCAGCCCGCCGCGCCAGCGCGGACGCGGTGCATCCGGGCTACGGATTTCTGTCCGAGAACGGGGCCTTCGCGCGCGCGGTGATCGACGCCGGTCTCACCTGGATCGGGCCGCCACCTGACGCCATCGACGCGATGGGCAGCAAGATCGAGTCGAAGCGGCTGATGGCCGAAGCAGGCGTGCCGGTGCTGCGCGAACTCGGGCCCGAGGCCCTCGCTGCCGACGACCTCCCGGTGCTGATCAAGGCGTCGGCCGGTGGAGGCGGCCGTGGCATGCGCATCGTCCGCGACCTCGCCGACCTGCCTGGTGAGATCGAAGCCGCCCGCGCCGAAGCAGCGAGCGCCTTCGGTGACCCGACCGTCTTCTGCGAGCCCTACCTTGCCACCGGCCGGCATATCGAAGTGCAGGTGATGGCCGACGCGCACGGGAACGTGTGGGCCGTCGGCGAGCGTGAATGCTCCATTCAACGTCGGCACCAGAAGGTGGTCGAAGAAGCACCGTCGCCACTCGTCGAACGCCTCGAGACGATGCGCAAGGAGCTCTTCGAAGCGGCGCGCGCCGCCGCCAAGGCGATCGGTTACACCGGCGCCGGCACGGTCGAGTTCCTGGCGGCCGACGACGGCCGCTTCTACTTCCTCGAGATGAACACCCGACTGCAAGTCGAGCACCCCGTCACCGAGTGCACCACCGGCCTCGATCTCGTCGCGCTGCAGATCGCGGTCGCCAACGGGGCGCGCCTCGACCCCGAGCCGCCGGCCGCGCGTGGGCACGCGATCGAGGTTCGGCTCTACGCCGAGGATCCGGGCGCCGGGTGGCAGCCGCAGTCGGGCACGTTGCATCGGCTGACGCTGCCGAGGGTGGACGTCGAGTTCGACATCGCGCCCGCGGCGGCCGGCATCCGGCTGGACAGCGGCGTCGTGGACGGCACGGCCGTCGGCATCCACTACGACCCGATGCTGGCCAAGGTGATCGCGTGGGCACCGACCCGCACCCAGGCCGCGACCGCGCTTGCTGCGGCCCTGAGCAAGGCGAAGATCCACGGCGTCGTCACCAACCGCGATCTGCTGGTCAATGTGCTGCGCCATCG
>DATFTS010000402.1:0-2873 GCA_035261645.1 Jatrophihabitans sp.
GGCCGGGATGACGCTGGCGGAGCGGCCTGAGCCGCCGGCAGCGATCAACGACGTCATTGTTCAGATTCATGCGTCGGGATGGGTCTCGACTGAGCTGGAGTGGCCCTCGACCTGGACCGATCGCGCCAGCCGTGACCGAACACCGTCGATCCCCGGGCACGAGCTGGCGGGGGTGGTCACCGCCCTCGGCTATGGCACGACGGGACTGTCGGTGGGGCAGCGGGTGTTCGGCCTCGCCGACTGGCATCGCGACGGCACCCTGGCCGAGTATGTGGCGGTCGAGGCGCGCAACCTCGCGCCGCTGCCAGGCGACGTCGACTTCACCGTCGGCGCGAGTCTGCCGATCTCGGGCCTGACCGCGTGGCAGGGACTGTTCGAGCATGGCCGTCTTCGGGCGGGGCAGAGCCTCCTCGCGCATGGCGCGGCCGGCGCAGTCGGGACGATGGTGACCCAACTCGCACGGGAGGCCGGCGCTTACGTCATCGGCACCGGACGCGCCGCCGACCGTCAGAAGGCGCTCGACTTCGGCGCATCGGAGTTCGTTGACCTTGAGAACGACGCGCTGGAAGACGTCGGCGGCGTCGATCTGGTTTTCGATGTCATCGGCGGCGATATCCAGAGGCGGTCCGCAGGCCTGATTCGAGCCGGAGGAACACTGGTGTCCGTCGTCGGGCCGGTCGAGGCCCGGCCCGCGGACGGCCTGGCGATCGACTTCGTCGTCGAGGCCGATCGCGGCCAACTGGGTGAGATCGTTCTGCGGGTGCGGGACGGACGGCTGCGGACGAACATCGGCGACATCGCAACTCTCGACGACGCCGTCGCCGCGCTCAACCCGACCGAGCGACGCAACGGGAAAACAATCATCCACGTTCGTCCGTGAGGACTCGGGGACACAGCGATCGGTCCTTTCGTCCTCGTAGATCACCGTAGCGGCGTAGCGGTGTCCGGTGCCCGCCACAGCAACCCGCGGTTGCGGAATGAGGGCCGCGCCGCGGTGTGTTCCGCTCGCGTGACTGGTGTCTTGCTCATCTCCGGTTCCACCCGCGGCGCGTCTACGAACTCGGCGCTTGTCCGCACGGCGGCTGTGTGCGCGCCCGCCGGTGTTGAGGCCGTGGTGTACGACGGGCTGCGCGGGCTGCCGCACTTCAATCCCGACGACGACCAGGAGCCGCTGCCCGGGCCGGTCTCGGGCCTGCGCCGGGCCGTCGAGGCCGCCGACGCCGTGCTGTTTTGCACGCCCGAGTACGCCGGGACGCTGCCCGGCTCCTTCAAGAACCTGCTCGACTGGATGGTCGGCGGAACGACGCTCACCGACAAGCCGGTGGCCTGGGTGAACGCGGCTGCCGACGGGCGCCGCGGCGGCGGCGCGCACGCCACACTGGCCACAGTGCTTGGTTACGTCCAGGCCCGTGTCGTCGAGGACGCCTGCCGGCACGTACCGGTTCCTCGGGAGTCGGTCGGCCCGGGCGGGTTGATCGCGGACGACCCGACGCGGGCCGCGATCGCCGACGTACTGGCAGCGCTCGCGGCCGAGACGCGCAGCCCTGTCGGGTAGTTGCCCTCCGGAACCTGGGTATAGCCCGCACTCGTGCCTGACACCGCGGCCTGCTCAGATTCGGCTAGACACCTAGAGTTTCGATGCCTAGACTACCGAGGTATGGTCGCCGGATTGTTGAAGAACAACGTGGATCTGATGCTGATGGGCGTGCTGCGTCGCGGCCCGGCCCACGGGTACGCGATCATCGCCGCCCTGCGCGAGCACAGCGATGGTGGCTTCGACCTCGCTGAGGGGACGATTTACCCCGCGCTGCATCGGCTCGAGCGGGCCGGCCTCATCGAGAGCTCGCTGGAGTCCGCCCAGGGGCGTCGGCGACGCACCTACGCGTTGACTGCCCGAGGTCGCAAGGAGTTCGCGACTCAGCGACGGGCCTGGCAGAGCTACGTCGCAAACATGCAGGCGGTGATCGCGTGAGTGAGACACCGATCGAGGACGTTCTCGATGACCTGCTCCGCCAGACACGGGCCGACCCCCGCACCACGCGCCGCCTGTTGGATGAGGCCGGCGACCATTTGCACGCGACGGCGGCTGAACTACAGGCGAGCGGCATGTCCCGCCACGAAGCCGAGATCGAAGCGGTGCGCCGGTTCGGGCCGGTGAGCCCGATCGCGCACGCGATGTTGCGTCGATCGTTCCTTGCGCTTGTGTTCGAGACGCTGCGCGCCGCGATCTTCCTGGCAGGCTGCGGCCTCGTGGCGGTGGGCATCAGCGGACTCGTGGCCTTGGTGATGAACGTACTGGCTGGACGCTCGTTCGTCGGAGGGGGAACCGTTTTTCGAGGTCCCGGTGGGTCGGTCCAGGAAGTTGCGGATGACGCGGTCGTCCTGCGGGTGATCGCCGGTCTGGTGGGGCTGCTCGCGCTGCTTTGCTACCTGTTCTGGCGCCGGCGCGCCAGCACGCCGGCCCTGCTGCCGGCCGGGTTGGTCGATGCGCTGGGTGCGGCCGCGTTTGCGGCCGGCACCGCCGGTCTTGCGATTGCCTCCGCCGACCAGGCTGCCCAGACCGGCACTGACGGCGTCGGCTTCCCACTCAGTGGCGCGCTGGTCGCACTTCCCGCGACGGTGTACTTCTGCGCCCGCGCCGCCCGCGCTTTGCTGCGCTCCTCAACCCATCCGTACCAATCCATCGGAACCACGCAAGCGGCGTCGTAAGAGCGTCGGGCAGTAGAAGGTCAGGGTGGGGCTCCGGGTCGTCCCTAATGTGCGGTGGGCTGCGCGCCTCGATCATTTACGCCGTGCGGTTATTGGAATCAACGCGGCACGCCAGACCCACTCCTCCTATCAAGGGGAACGCATCGTGATCGAAGTTCGGCAAG
>DATFTS010000403.1:0-2511 GCA_035261645.1 Jatrophihabitans sp.
GTTCTCGATCTCCACCGAGCTGATCCACTCGCCACCGGACTTCACCAGGTCCTTGGTGCGGTCGACCAGCCGCACGTAGCCGAGCGGAGAGATCGCCGCGACGTCTCCGGTGCGCAACCAGCCGTCGCGCGAGAACTGCTCTTCGGGTTCGTCGGTGCGGTAGTACTGCCTGGCGACCCACGGCCCGCGGGCTTCGATCTCCCCGGTGGCCTCGTCGTCCCATGGCAGCGACTCGCGGGTCACCGCGTCGACGATCCTGAGCTCGACGCCGGGCGGCGCGATTCCGCCGGTGGCGCGGATCGCTGCCTTGTCGTCCTCCGGCGCGTCGGCCAACTCGCCGCGCTCGATGCATACGGAGCCGAGCGGGGAGGTCTCTGTCATGCCCCATGCCTGGCGGAGGGGTAGCCCGATCTTCTCGCGGTACGTCTCCGACAGCGCGCGCGGCACGGCGGAGCCGCCGCACACGATCATCCGCAGCGCGGACAGGTCGCGGCCGTCCAGCAGCGGGGCCATGGCCATCCAGATCGTCGGTACGCCCGCGGTGATCGTCACTCGCTCGGACTCGAGCAGGTCCATGATCGCTCTCGGCGACAGATCCGGGCCGGGCATGACCATGGACGCCCCGGTGAGCAGGCATGCGTATGGCAAGCCCCATGCGTTGGCGTGAAACATGGGGACGACCGGCAGCACGCGGTCGCGGTCGCTCAGCCCGAAGACGTTCGAGGTGGTGCACGCGTTTGAGTGCAGCCACGTGGATCTGTGCGAGTAGACCACTCCCTTCGGGTTGCCGGTCGTGCCGGTGGTGTAGCAGATGGCGGCCGCCTGCCGCTCGTCGGTGACCCGCTCGGTGAAGTCGACCGGGTCGGCGTTGGCGACTGCGTCCTCATAGCGGACCACGCGTGAGTCGTCGGGCAGTTCGGCATCGGCGCCGTCGTCCATGACCACAACGTGCTTCACCGTGCCAAGGCGGGGCAGGTACTGGCCGAACACCTGCAGCAGTGATCGGTCGACGAACACCACCTCGTCCTCGGCGTGATCGACCGTGTAGATCAGCTGGTCGGCGAAGTAGCGAATGTTGATCGTGTGCATCACCCGGCCGGTACCCGGGATGGCGAGATAGAGCGCAAGGTGGCGCGCGGTGTTCCAGCCGAACGTCCCCACCCTGCCGTCGTCGGAGACGCCGACGGAGTCGAGGAAGCCGGCGATCCTGCTGGACTCGACGAGCACCTGCGAGACGGTTCCCCGCTCGATGCCCGTGGCCGTGCGCGTCACGATCTCCTTGTCGCCGTAATAGCGAGCCGCTCGCGCATAGATCCAGTTCGTGGTCAGAGGAATGTCCTGCATCAGTCCGCGCATGCGGCGATAGTCGCTCCCGTAGGGCCGCCACTCAATACCTCCGCTGAATTTGATAGGCGTGCGTCTCGATCCGGGACGCGCGGAAGTACCCGTCGGCGCTGGACAGGAAGTCGCGCACGGACGGGTTCCCGCTCGCCTCGACGTCGCGCGCGATAGCGAAATAGGCGGGGTTGAGATGGTGATCGCCGCCTACCGTGCTGTTGCCGCGCGCGGCGGACGCGGTTGTCACGTTGGCGCGGTCCGGGTTGGCGACGCCGTCGAGATGAGGTACGACGTCGCGAGTGTTCTCGAGCGCCAGGACCTTGGTCGCCCGCGGCACGGAACCGACCGTCATGCCGATGGGTGCGCCCGCGGTCACCACGTGCGTGATGTTGAACTCGCCGCTCGCCATGGCATCGCGCGCCGTGGTGACAGCAACCATGCCGCCCTGGCTGTGCCCGACCAGCATCACCGGGTCGTCGCGACGGACGCCGGCGGCGCGCATCGCGGCCAGCACCCCGCCCTCGTACGCGCTCCGCTCACCCACGAGCGCGCGGGCGTTGGTGGTGAGGCTGGTGACGTCGGCGGTGGGCAGCGGGTCCCATGACTTGGTGCCGGTGATGTCGACGATCACGCGCCGCGAACCGCGGGGCATCGACAGGATGCGCACGTCGATCTCGCCGTGCCGGGCGTCGCCGTCGCGCTGGGCCAGGTCAGCGAAGAGGTCGCGCAACCTGCGCGGCGGACGGCCGGCGGGCCCGGTGCGGTCGATGCCGTAGCTGCGAGCTATGCCATAACCGTCGGGAACGGCGCTGCCGATCGCGCGCAACAGGCCCGGCAGGCCGAGCGCGGTGATCAGCGTGTCCGCCAACTCCGGGTCGTGGGCGAGGAGGACCTGTGCCGCACGCATCGGGTCGCCGGTGCGGAGCAGGACCGCGCTCGCCGCCGCCAGCGCCGGGATCGCATTGACGCCGCCGAGGAGGGCGTCGTGCAGGCTGACGACCAGCCGATCAGCCTCGTGGTAGGCAGTAGCGGCGAAACGCAGCTCGCCGTCGAGCGCGCCGAGCTGCACCCCGACGCAGCTCAGACCGCGCCAGCCGTCGAGCGCTGCGAGAAACTCCGCCTCGAACGCGGCGAACCCGATCGGGTCGAACGCCGCGGAGACGGCGAGGTCCG
>DATFTS010000404.1:0-6226 GCA_035261645.1 Jatrophihabitans sp.
GTCCAGCAGCGCGCGCCTCGTCACGCCCGGCAGCAGTTCGTCGCGCAGTGGCGGCGTCACGAGCGCGCCGTCGTCCTCGATCAGGAAGACGTTGCCGCGCGCTGTTTCCAGCACCGCGCCGTCGGCACCTACGAAGAGCACGTCACCGGCGTCGTCGGTCCACGTCCGGTCGGCCCATTTGTGTCGCCAGAGGCCGGCCGACCGCACCCGAGTTACGGCATTCAATGCGGAGGGACGGAGCGGAGCCGGCGCCGCCGTGATCGTCAGGTCCAGCCCAGGGCTCGCCGTCACGCGCAACACCGCACGGCCGACCGGCACGTTCTTCGCAGCCTGGGTGACGCGTTCGGCCGCATCAGGCGGGAGCCCGGCGCCGAACAGCTCGCGGCACGACCGGTCCAGCCGCGCGAGATGGTCGGCCAGCCGCACCGGCACACCGTCGACGCCGAGGATCGTCTCGAGCAGTCCGCCGGCGCGCAGGGTCGCGTCCGCGTCGGGCATCGGGGAGGACGGACGGCTGCCGGCGGCGGCGAGCAACGGTGCCACCTTGTGCAGGCACTCGCGCCATTCGAGCATCGGCACGCTGTCTGCGGTGATCCCGCCCCCCACGCCGAGCTGCACCCGATCACCCACGATCTCGAAGGTGCGGATCGCGACGCTGAACTGCGTACCCCAGGTCGGGCTGGCGAAGCCGATGGCGCCCGTGTACGTGCCGCGCGGATCGGGCTCTAGGTCCGCGATAGCGGCGAGCGCGCGGATCTTCGGTGCACCGGTGACGGAACCGGGCGGGAACGTCGCCGCGAGCAGGTCCGCATCGGTCACGTCCCGGCGCAATCGGCCACACACGCGGGACACGAGATGCCACACACCGGGGTGTGCCTCCACGTCGAGCAGGCCCGCCGGGCGCACGGTCCCGATCTCGCACACTCGCCCGAGATCGTTGCGCACCAGGTCGACGATCATGACGTTCTCCGCGACATCCTTCGCCGAGCGGCGCAATGCGGCGTCGTTGTGGTCGCCCGGCTCGCGCGGCAACGTGCCCTTTATCGGTGCGGTCTGGACCTCGCGGCCGCGCCGTTCGAGGAACAGCTCGGGGCTCATGCTCGCGACCGCCACGTCACCGGAGAGGTACGCGCCGAACCGCGGCTGCAGGCGCGTCACCAGGTCGGCGAAGAACGCTGCTTCGCTGCCGGTGAACCGGGCCGTCAGCCGGGTGCAGACGTTCACCTGGTAGAGCTCGCCCGCGCGGATGAGCTCGATCGCCCGCTCGACTCCGCCGAGGTGATCAAGCCAGGGCCGTCCGGCGAACTCGCCCGCTTGCCAGTGCGCGGCCGCGTCGTCGTCGCGTGCGAGAAGCGTTTGCCACGCGCCCAGCCGCTCGTTCAACTGTTGCGCGCGCGACGGGTGCCACAGCGCCTCGAAGCGCCACTGCCCGTCGACGAGGCGGACGACGTGGTCGTGGAACGCCAGCCGGGCCGTGCCGTCGAAGGCGAGCGCGCCGAACCAGCCACCCCCGACGAAGTCGGCCTCCGCGCCGCCGCCCACCGCCTGCTGGTCGGCGAGCGCCGCGTACGAAGAGGCGAGGCGCACCGGATGGGACGTGAGCAGAGCTTGGGAATCAGCCCAGTTGCCCTGCAGGCAGACCAACCCCGGCCAGCCCGCTGCGCGGCGAACCAGTACGTCGGCGCTCGGCCCGGCACCCAGATCGACGATCCGCGCCTGCGCGATGTTCATCGCCTGCGCGGTACTCATAAAATCCACCCCGTGCCCGACCTCGTCGTCCCGCCACCCGCGCGCATCAACGCTCGACGCGTTGTCGTCGCCGGGACGTCGCTCTGGTTCGTGGCGTTCGTGGTGCTGCTGCCCTTCTACGGCTGGCTCGGCGATCACGGGCACCGCATCTGGCTGTGGACCTGCCTCGCCGGCTGGCTGCTCGGCCTGCTCGGCCTGGCCATCATGGTCCGGCACCGCAAGGACGGGCGCGCTCTCTAGGAGCGGACGAGCTCGTCCCCGTCGTCGTAGACCACGTCTGCTGGTTCGCCGAGGGCGGTCAACTCGATGCGTGTCTGCGAGTGGGCGCCGCAGCCGAACTCGACGCTCACGACCTGCCCGTCGGTGGCGGTGACCTCGTTGCCGCACACACCGAACCCGGCCGAGAGCGATCCGGCCAGTGAGAGGTAGAAGCCGCACGTACCGCAGTGATCGGGCGCATGGCGCGCCATCGCGGCACGCGGTCCGTTGTCGCCGTTCTGCCAACGCTGTGCTGCAGCGAGCCGGCCCTCACGGGACATCACCCGTTCCCGGCCCAGGCCGAGTTCCCAGGCGACCTCCTCGACGGCCGGGTCGTCGGACTGCACATAGCCGGGGACGAGGCGGGGGTCGTCAGGCAGTGGCGGGGGCAGCAGGTCCCCGGGAGCCAGATCGCCAGGGCGCACCCGCTCCTCCCATGGCACCCACTTCGGCGGGAGCAGCGCCTCCGGCCCAGGCAGCAGCACCACCTCGTCCACCGTGACCGTCCGGCTGCGCGACGCGCGCGCGACCGTCACCGCCCAATGCCAGCCGACGTATCCGGGCAAAGTCGCGACGAAAGCGTGCGTCACGATGCGCTCGCCCTCCGGACGTGCCCAGAGATGCTCGCCCACCGAGTCGTCGCCGACCGACACCGCTGCATCGCGCGCGACATCGACCGCCGCCGCAAGGACGGCGTCGGGCGCGCGTCCGGTGATGGTCGCCGTCGTGTCGCTGCTCGTCACGCCGTCCATTGTCGCATCGGCGGACCTATGCACCGGTCCCGCACGGCGCCGCCAGGCGTGGGGTGCTTGGGGCAGGATGGATGGGTGGCCAAGACCAATGACGGGACCCCGCGCAAGCGGTTCTCCAAGTCTGGCCACACCTCGCACCCGCCGCGTGCGGTCCCGCCGCCCCCGCAGTACCCACCGCCGTACCAGCCGCCGCCTCCGTACCAGCAGCCGTACCAGGATCCGAACTACGGTGCGCCGACGTATCACCACACGCCGGCGGCGGGGCAGGACGAGCGATCCGGCGGTGGGGCAGGTTCGATCGGGCGCTCGGCGATCACCCATGCCAACCGCGGGGCCCGCCTCGTCACCCGCAAGGTGATCACCGCCAGCAAGGCCGACGGCGCCGCCGAGTCCGGGCTGACTGCGCTGATTTGGAACCAGGTGCTCAGCTACGGCGCCGACGCCATGATCACCGTGGCGCTGGCTGGCACCGTGTTCTTCGGGGCGAGCGCGAGCGCGCAGCGCGGCAACGTCCTGCTCTACTTGCTGATCACGATGGCGCCGTTCGCGGTGGTGGCGCCGGTGATCGGTCCGGTGCTCGATCGGTTGCAGCACGGACGTCGCTGGACCATGGCTGCCACGGCGATCGGACGCGCGGTGCTGGCGGTGATCATGGCCGGGCACCCCACCGAGCTGCTGGTGCTCTACCCATGCGCGCTCGGCTCGCTGGTGCTCTCCAAGGCGTACGGCGTCGTGCGTGCGGCGGCGGCGCCGCGGCTCGTCCCCCCTGGCTTGACACTCACCCAGGCGAACGCGCGGCTCACGATCTTCGGATTGGGGTCGACGCTGGTGCTCGGAGGGTTCGTCGGCCTGGTCATCAAGGTCACCGGCTCGTACAGCTTCGGCCTTTACGTGACGGCGCTGGCCTACGCGGCGTGCGCGGTGTTCGCGTTCCGGTTGCCCAAGCAGGTCGATTCCGCGGTGTCGGCGCCGCGGCATCCGCAGGAGCCGAGCCGCCCGCGGACGCAGGAGCGGGTGCCCCCGCTGAGCCGGCTGCAGTCCTGGGCCAAGCGCGGCTTCGAACCGCACATCATCACCGCGCTGCAGGGCGAGTCGGTGCTGCGCCTGCTGTCCGGCCTGCTGACCATCTACCTCGCGTTCTACATCGAGTCCACGCAACACGGCCTCAATGCCGCCTTGGAGTTGGCGCTGATCGTGGGTGCCGCGGGCGCCGGCAACTTCGCCGGCACCGCAATCGGTACTCGGCTCAAGATGTCCCGGCCTGAGTCGGTAATCGGGATCTGTGTGGCGATTGCGGGCGTGGTTTGCCTGCTGGTCGCGCTCTCGTTCGGGGCCGCGTTGGCGACCATCGCGATGTTCGTCTCTGCGGTCACGAACGCGTTGTCCAAGATCGCGTTGGACTCGCTGATCCAGCGCGACGTCGTCGAGACGATGCGTTCGAGCGCCTTTGCGAGGTCGGAGACATTCTTGCAGCTGGCGTGGGTGATCGGCGCCGCGATCGGCGTGGCCCTGCCGAGTAAGCACGGTGATGGGCCGATCGGCCTCATCGTCGCGGGAGCCATCACCTGCGCGGTTGCGATCGTGGTCTTCCTGCGTAACCGCGTCATCTCGCGCGGTGCCACCACGCGGCAGTGGCCCCACCGGCCCGGCCAGCCCCATCCGAACAGCGTCGACTGATCGGTTCGGATGGACGTCCTCGTGGTGTGTGCGGTTGCGGCCGAGCAAGCCGCGCTCGGTCCGGTCGGGGCGCAGGTGCTGGTGGGCGGCGTCGGCCCGGCCGCGTCGGCGGCAGCGACCAGCCGAGCGCTGGCCGCGCGCCCGTACGACCTCGTCCTCAGCGCCGGTATCGGCGGCGGGTTCGCCCCGCTCGGTCCCGGTGACGTAGCCGTCGCCTCGGCCGTCGTGTTCGCCGACCTGGGCGCTGAGACGCCTGACGGATTCCTGACGGTGGCCGAGCTGGGCTTCGGCACCGGACGCTACGACGTCGGGCCGCAGCTCGCGGTCGAGTTGGCCGACCGCACAGGTGGGCATCTCGGCACCATCGTCACGGTGGCGACGGTGACAGGCACCGCCGAAACCGCGCTGGCACTCTCGCGACGCTTCCCGGACGCGGTGGCGGAGGGGATGGAGGGCGCCGGCGTAGCGGCGGCTGCGACGCTGTACGGCGTGCCATTCGCAGAACTACGCAGCATCAGCAACCTCGTCGGCCCGCGCGACCGCGAATCGTGGGACGTCCCTCTGGCGCTGGACGCGCTGGGCAAGGCAGTGGCGGCGGTGATCGGATGAGCGCGTTGCACGCGGCCTATTCGCCGTGCCCGAACGACACATTCGTCTTCCACGCGTGGGCGCACGGGCTGGTTCCGGACGCGCCGCCGCTGGACGTCACATTCGCCGACATCGACGTCACCAACAACGCTGCTGAGCGCGGCGAGCTGGATCTCGTCAAGGTTTCCTACGCGGCGCTGCCCTGGCTGCTCGACAAGTACGCATTGTTACCGAGTGGTGGCGCCCTTGGGCGCGGCTGCGGACCGCTGGTGCTCAGCCGCGGCGATCTCGACGCGGTGGCCGGTGCCACCGTGGCGGTGCCGAGCGAGCGGTCGACGGCGTACCTGCTGTTCCGGCTCTGGGCGGCTGATCAGCCACCGGCGCGCATCGAGGTCGTCCCGTTCACGGCGATCATGCCGGGGGTTCGCGACGGGCGCTATAACGCTGGCCTTGTCATCCATGAGGCGCGGTTCACCTACCCGTCGTACGGGCTTACGGCGCTGGCCGATCTGGGTCAGTGGTGGGAGAAGGACACCGGGCTGCCGATCCCGCTCGGAGCGATCCTGGCGCGGCGTTCGCTCGACGCGTCGGCGCTCGCTCATGCCGCCCGTGCGTCCGTCGAGTACGCCTGGGAGCACCCGTCCGCGTCGGCGGCCTACGTCGCAGCGCACGCGGACGAGATGTCCCCGGACGTGCAGCGCCAGCACATCGAGCTCTACGTCAACGACTTCACCCGCGAGCTGGGCGACGAGGGCTACGCCGCCGCCGAGGCCCTGCTGACGCGTGCGCACGGAGCCGGCCTCACCCCGTCGAACCCTCGCCTGCGCTGACTTTGCCCCCTCACCTAGCAAGTTGTCCGCGCTTCCAGCCGCCAGGGCGGCTAGAGGCGCGGACAACTTTCGAGGTACCGGCAAGTCGTGGAGGTAGCCGGCAAGTTGTCCGCCCTTCCAGCCGCCAGGACGGCCGCAGGCGCGGACAACTTTCAGGCGTCGAGGTTCTCTGCGAAGGCTCGGAGGAGGCCGGCGATCTTGCGGGATTCGGCGCGGTCCGGGTAACGGCCGCGGCGCAGCTGGTTGGACGTGTGGTCGAGCAGCTTGATCAGGTCCTCGACGAGCGGAGCCATCTCTTCCGCGGGCTTGCGGGTCGCGCGCACCACTGAGGGCAGCGGGTCGAGCACGCGAACCTGCATCGCCTGGTTGCCC
>DATFTS010000405.1:0-5563 GCA_035261645.1 Jatrophihabitans sp.
GGGCGAGGGCGCCGTCGACGCCCGCGTCGGCCACCCAGGTTCGCGGTGCGCGCACACCGGCCAGCAAGGCCGTGGCGTGGGGGAACGCCGCGACGAGCACGACGAGATCTGACACCAGCAGGCCACCGAGCCCCGCCAACCGTCGCCCATGCATGCGGTTACCTCCGTTTGCATCCGCTCGCATGTTGGCGCATTACCGAACGTTCGGACAACCACATGTGGATAACAAATCGTGACAATTCCTTTACGCGAGGATCACTCACATGCGGTGGCAAGGACTGTTCGAGGACCTCGAGGCGCAGGCCAGCGCGCTCGCCCAGGCGGCACGGGCAGCCGAGGTGCGCGACCAGATCCGTGGCGAGTTCGCATCGGTGTTGCTGTTCGATCGCATGCGAGCGGCACTGGGGGCACTGGTCCGGGTGCGGGTGACGGGCTTGGGCACGGTGACAGGTCGACTGACGCGCTGCGGGCCGGACTGGCTGCTGATCGACGAAGGGGACGGACAGGAAACCCTTGTGGCGACGCGTTGGTTACTCACTGTGCGCGGGCTCGGGCGCTACTCGGCGCCGCCGCCGGGTCCCGTCGAGGCCCGGCTCGGCCTGCGGCACGTCCTGCGCGGCGTCGCACGCGACCGGTCACGCGTCCAGGTGCGGCTGGTTGACGAACTGCTCATCACCGGCACGCTCGATCGGGTCGGCGCGGACTTCGTCGAACTCGCTGCCCACAGCGACGGGGAATCCCGGCGCCGGCGCGAGGTGCGCGATGTGGAGATCGTGTCGCTGCACGCGATCATCGCGGTGCGCAGATCAATCCGATGACGCGGACGTCTCCACAAACGGGTGGGCGGCGATGAACCTGCGCGTCTCCTCGTACATCCGCTGGATGTAGGACTCGAGTTGCCTGCGTTCGACGCGCCACTGGCCCCGGCCGCCGATCTTGATCGCACGCAGGTCCTGATTGCGCACGAGGGCGTAGGCCTGCGACGCCGAGATGTTGAGCACTTCGGCGACGTCGGCGAGGGTCAAGAACCGTGATTCGGCGGTCACAGCGCGACGAACTCCTTCGCTGGGCGTCGATGTATGCCGATCAATGAGTCTCGCAGGTTCGCCGACGCGTCGGACGGTCGTCCACAGTCCATCCGCACCTATTTCGCGGTAATGCCCGGCTCAGGCATTATGTCGCCGTGACCGACGAACCACGTCGGGGGGAGCTTGTTCCGAGCGGCGCCACGTCGCCGCGGCCGCGACGCGTCACGTCGCCGAGTTGGCTCGACGTGCGGCTCGTGCTCGGTGTCGTGCTGGTGATCGGGTCGGTGCTCGCCGGGGCGCGCCTCGTGGGCGCGGCAAGCCACACGGCTCCGGTTCTGGTCGCGCGCCACGACCTCACCGCGGGGACGATCCTGCGGGCCGGCGACGTGAGCGTCTTGCGCGCGAAGCTGCCCGGCGATGCTTCGGGCGCCTACCTGACCGGAGTTGACGAGGTGACCGGTAAGCAACTTGCCCGCACGGTTGCGGCCGGTGAGCTGTTGCCGTCGGCTGCGCTGCGTGCCGTGCATGGCGAGACGACGATGACCCTCCCGCTGGCGGCCGCTTCGGCGCCCGAGCTGCACAAGGGCGAGCGCATCGTGGTGTGGTTGTCGACCGGCGCGTGCCCGTCGATGGTGTTGCTGCGGGGTGTCGCAGTGCAGTCGGTGCGGGCGGATGAGGACCTGTCCTTCGGCTCGGGGACGGCCGGGCAGGACGTGGTCATCAGCGTTGCGCCGGAGCTTGCACAGCGGGTGGTCGAGGCATTAGCGCTGGACGACGCACGGCTGCGGGCCGGCGTCGTGGTCGGTGCGACGCCGACGGCATCGAAGTCAGCAGCGGCGTTGCCGGAGGTAAGCCGCTGCACCGGTCATAGCCCGTGAAGCTGCCGGTGCTTTCCGCAGCGGACGGTGCGGAGTGGGAGCAGCGGCTGGTGGCCGCGTTCGGAGCGGGAAACCATCCAGTGCAGATCGTCCGTCGGTGTGTCGACGTGATCGAGTTGCTGGGCGTCGCGGGATCGGGCCAGGGGCGGTGTGCGCTCGTCTCAGCCGACCTGCGCCGGCTGGACGCAGACGTGGTCGATCGCCTCTCGGCGAGCGGAGTGGTGGCTGTCGGCATAGCGCGCCGTGCCGATGCCCAGGCCGAGCAGAATCTGCGCGCAGCCGGTGTCGCGTACGTGCTCCCCGACGATGCCGAGCCGAGCGTCGTCGCGACCTTGATCTGTGACGCCGTGCGGGCGGTGACGTCGGAGGAGTCTCGGCTGACCCACCGTGCGTTCGCCGACCCGGCGAGCTCGATCCCGATCCCGCCGGGCGCTGCGTCGCCGATACCGGACGAAGAGCCTGCACGCCGCGGTCGCGTGATCGCGGTCTGGGGACCGACCGGCGCTCCAGGGCGTACGACTGTCGCGGTCACGCTGGCGGACGAACTCAGCGTCCTCGGGGTGGCCGGGCTGCTGATCGACGCGGACGTCTACGGCGGAACGGTCGCCCCCGTGTTGGGCTTACTGGACGACTCGCCAGGCGTGGCGGCCGCCTGCCGGAATGCCTCCGCGCAACGGCTCGACCCCACGGCGCTGGCGGGTTTGTGTTGGCAGCTGGGCCCGCGGCTGCGCGTCCTCACCGGGCTGCCGATCGCGTCCCGGTGGCCGGAACTGCGCCCGTCCGCGCTGCCGGCGGTGCTTGCAACTGCGCGCGCACTGGCCGACTTCACGGTGGTCGACCTGGGGTTCTGCCTGGAGACAGACGAGGAGTTGTCGTTCGACACCGTTGCCCCGCGCCGCAATGGCGCGACACTGGCGATCTTGGACGATGCGGATCTGGTGCTGGCGGTGGGCGGGGCGGATCCGGTCGGCATGCAGCGGCTCGTCCGAGGCCTGGCGCAGTTGCGCGAGGCCGAGGTGAATGCGACGCAGTGGGTGGTGCTCAACGGCGTGCGCGAGGACGTAGTGCCCGGGGACCCGGGAGCGGAGCTGGCCTCGGCGCTACAGCGGTTCGCGGGACGGTCGCCCGCCGCGCTGCTGCCGTGGGATCGCCGCGCGCTCGACAGGGCGCTGGCGAATGGCCGAACGCTGCGGGAAACCGACCCGAACAGCCCGCTGCGGCACGCAGTTCGGCGGCTTGCCGGCGAGATCGCCGGCGTGTCGGTCGACTCGCCGAGCAGCTGGGCGCGCCGTGCGCATGGTGCAGGTAGGCGGCGGCGATCGAAGGCAGCATCGGCCGAGGTCGGCGCCTGACCGTGCTGTCGCCTGGCCGGCGCGTGGCATGCGTGGCTGTGCCCGCAGGTTGCGAATGCGTCTGGGAGACTTTGCTTGGAAGCGGCGAGGAGGGCGCGATGACCGAGCGCATGACCTCCGCCGACGTTGCCTTCTTGCATCGGGAGTCGGACAACGCGCCGCAGCACGTCGGTGGACTGGCGATCTTCGCGCCGCGGCCTGGCGGTTTCGAATACGACCGGCTGGTGCGACTGCTCGAGGAGCGGATCTCATTGGCGCCGCGGTATCGGCAGCGGGTCCGGATGGTGCCAGGGAACCTGGCCAACCCGCTCTGGCTCGACGACTCGACCTTCGACATCACCTACCACGTGCGGCGTTCGGCGTTACCGCGACCGGGCACGGACGAACAGCTGTTGGAGTTCTGCGCCCGGATCCAGGCGCGGTTGTTGGACCGCTCGCGTCCGCTCTGGGAGATGTACCTGGTTGAGGGGCTCGCAGAGGGTCGGGTCGCCGTGGTGACCAAGACGCATCAGGCGATGGTGGATGGACGGCGCGGCATCGATCTGATGCACGTGCTGCTCGACGCGGCGCCGGAGCCACGGCGCACCGTGCAGGCGCTGTGGATGCCGCAGCCGGAACCGGGCTCGGTGCAGCTGATCCGCGATGCGCTGGCCGACGTTGCGCGCAGACCGGCTGGTGTGGTCGAGGCGGCGCGCGCCGGCCTGCACGACGTCGGCGCCACGGTGGGACGGATCGGCGCGTTCGGCAGCGGGCTGACGAGTGCTGCGTGGGGCGCGGCGCAGCGCCGGCCGTCGTCGCCGCTGCGGGTGAATCTGAGCGAGCAGCGCCGGCTGGCGATCGCGCGGACGCGACTGTCGGACTACCGCGCTGTCCGGGATGCCTTCGGTGGCACCGTGAACGACGTGGTGCTGGCAGTCGTTGCCGGCGCGCTGCGCGGCTGGCTGCTCGGCCGCGGCGAGGCCCTTCGTCCGGGTACGAGTGTGCGCGCGCTCGTGCCGGTGAGCGTGACCGACATCGATGCGGCACCACCTTCGGCGGCCACGCGCGCGCTGCGCCAGGGATCACAACATCCGGCGTTGATGCGCAGTGACCAACCGACGTTGCGCGAGGCCCGGGTGCGGCCGTTGCTCGTCGACCTGCCGGTGGGCGAGGGTGATCCGGTGCTGCGGCTGGCGCAACTGCGTTATGCGATGGCGTCGCACGCCGCGTCGGGCCGCGCGGTCAGCGCCGACCGGATCGTCGAACTGGGTGGGTTCGCGCCGCCCACGTTGCTTGCAGTGGGCGCCCGCGCTGCCGCCGGGCTCGCAGGGCGGATGTTCAGCCTGGTGATCACGAACGTGCCGGGGCCGCAGCTGCCGCTCTACGCCTCCGGCGCGCGAATGACGGAGATGTTCCCGATCCTGCCCTTGGCGCAGGGGCAGGCGATCTCGATTGCGCTGAGCTCGTACGACGGCGGCGTGTACTACGGCGTGAACGGTGACCGCGACGCCGTGCCCGACCTGTCGTCAGTTGCCGAGCTGATCGAGGAGTCGCTTGCTGAGCTCTTCGCCGCGGCAGCGTCCGACCCGGTGGTGTCCGCAGGTGGGTCGTATCCCCGCCGGCCGCCTCAGGAGCGGCTGTGAGGGTCTACATCCCGGCGACGAGCTCGGTGTTGCGCCGCATGCTCGAGGCGGAAGCGGTTGAGCCCGCGCCGCTGACCGCGTTCGCCGTCACGCCTGCGCTGCGCGAGTGGTACGTGGATGACAACGTAGAAGAGCTGGAGTACGCGGCGATGCTCGAAGCGGCACGCGCCTCGCTGCGCCTGCTCGACGCCGACCCGGATGCGGCGCGCCGCCGTGTCGTCATCGCGGCCGACGTGTCGGACAGCGACGTCACCGTGCGAGACGACCTCGACCGGGGCGTCGTGCGTGTGGCCGCCCCAGTCCCGCTCGCGGCGATCGCCTCGGTCCACATGGACGACGCCGAGGCGGAACCAATTGTCGCGGCGGCCGCCGAGGCCATCATCGCCGCCGACCTCGGTGACGCGACCGCGCAAGAGCGGGTGGATGACGCGGAGGGCTTCGAACTCGCCTGGTACGCCAACCAGGAGGTGCGCGACCTGCTGGCCGGCCTCTAGGACTCAGCTCAGCCGCAGGCCGAACTACGAACCGTCCCAGAAATGGCACCATCGAGGGATGGATGCAGTCACTAATCCGCCCGTCCCCTTCAACGAGCCGGTGCGCTCGTATCCGCCCGGAAGCGCCGAAGCGAACAGCCTGTCCGCCACTCTCGACGAACTTGCCGGCCAGCGTCACGAGTTGACGAT
>DATFTS010000406.1:0-2557 GCA_035261645.1 Jatrophihabitans sp.
GACATCGCCGAGGAGTCGATGACGGTCGTCGACGGGGACGAAGGCGCGGAGGACGTCCAACGTCCCGGCCCGCCCGATCGGCTACCTCGGCGCCGCGCACGGGAGATGACGCACATCGTGATGGCCGGCCAGCGCGGTGAAGCGGCAGAGGTGCAGCAACTCGCCGAGCGACTTGCCGGCACCGGCACACTGACCGCCCAAGAGCGCAATGCCACTCGCGTGGCCGGCTCGTTCGCCGCGTACGCGTCGGCCGGCGACGGGAGCGATTCCCTTTCGCTTGCGTGGTGGCCACGACCGTTCCCGGGCAACTTCGGCGACTGGCTCAGCCCGTTCCTGCTTCAGCGGCTGACCGGCCGGCGGGTCCTGTTCCAGCCGCCCGCCGCGGTGACAGAAGCACCGCACTTGGTGATGATCGGCTCGATCGGCCGGTTCGTGCAGTCCGGCTCGGTGGTCGTCGGCACCGGCGTGTCCGAGGCTGCCACGCGCGTAAATCCGGCCGCCCACTTCGTGTCGCTGCGCGGCCCGCTGACCGCCGCCGCCGTCCGCAACGCCGGTGGGCCGCAGGTCGAAAGCTTCGGTGATCCGGGCTTGCTGCTGGCCCGGTTGCTCCCGATCACCCGAGCTGCCACGAACGGGCGGTTGGCGCTGGTACGCCACCACGCCCACGCTGAGCTTCCGGTCACCGTGCCGGAGGGCATGGACGAGCACTCCGTGCTGGCTTCCGGCCCCGACGAGATCATCAAGCTGGTCAGCACGCTCAGCGAGTACGACGGCGTTGTGACGAGCGCGATGCACGTCATGATCGCCTGCCATAGCTACGGCATCCCGTGCGCCCCGGTGACGTTCAACGGCTACGTTTCGGCAGTGCCCGGCGGGGCGATGCCGTACCGCGATTACTCCCTCGGTGCCGATCTTGACGAGGTGTGGACGCCGGAGCCGGTTGAGCTCGATCTGCGGACGATCGACTGGCGCAGCCGGTTGCGCTCCTGCGTGGTCGCGGGCGCCAAGCTGGACGAGATCGAGGCGGCGGTCCTGCGCGGTGTCAAGGAGTACGACGTGGCAGCCGAGGAGTACGAGGACGACCACGACGAGGATGACGACGACGGCGACGTCTGACTCAGCCCAACGTCAGATGATGGGCGGACGGCCGAACCGGGTCATGCGCCAGACCGTCGACCAACTCATCCGGCGGCAGGGGCCGCCGTCGGTGCGCCACCCCGCCCACCACCCGGCGAACCACGGGCGCAGCGTGGCGACTTCGCCGGCGCCGAATGCGCGTGCCAGTTGCACCACGGTCCACGACGTCACGTAGATCCACGAGACCGGCCAAGGCAGGTTGCGCCGCGCGATCCAGACACGGTTTCGCGCGTTGTTGTGGTGATACTCCGCATGCCGGCGGGGGTTGATCGGCGGATGCACCGCGGCGACATCGCCGGCGTAGAGCACCCGATAGCCGCTGCTCCATAAGCGGAACGCGATGTCGATGCCCTCGTGGGCGTAGAAGAACCGCTCCGGCCACTCGCCGGCCTGCAGGAAGGCATCGCGCCGGACGACCACCGCGCCCTCCCAGCAACTGAACACCAGGGACGAGCGGCGCCGGTCGCCCTTGCGCAGCCGGGGGACCCACCGTCGTGGTGGCTGTCCCTCGCTGGCGTCGACACGCGGCTGGACGAGTCCCAGCCGAGCGTCGGCGCGGAACTTGGCGAGCACCGTCGTGAGGAAGTCGGGCGACGCGAGCCTCGCATCGTCATCGAGGAAGAGCACGAACTCGCCTTCGACCAGCGCGACGCCGGCGTTGCGCCCGGCCGGGATCCCGACGTTGTCCGGCAGGTGCAGCCCACGGACGCCGGCAGGGAGGTCGCTCGGCCGCCACCCGTTGCCGACCACCACAACGTCCGTCTGCACGTCGCGCTGCGACCGGACCGAGGCGAGCGCCGCTGCCAGCTCATCGGGGCGGGTGCCCTGCGTCAGCACGACGACGCCGACGCGGGGATGCACCTGGCTACCTTATGTAGGCGACCGGCGATCACAACGGCGCGGCCGGCGTGCCAAGCAGGGTCAGCGCCATGCGCGCCATCGTTGTGCGCGCCCAGCCGAGGCTTGCGTCGGGCGAGTCTGCCCGCGCGACTCGAAAGCCGACGTACTCGAATGCATGCAGCAGCACGTCGATGTCGATCGACGGCGGCGGGGTGCGGCCGAGGCGTTCGAACCGGCCGATCAATCGCTCGCGCAGCATGGCGAGCGTCCGCTCCCGATGCGGTGACACGGGCGAGGACGGGTCATGCAGTTCGGCGAAGAGCGGTCGCAGTGCCGGCCCGTGATCGGCTGCCCACTCGAGGTAGGCGTCGATGCCGTTGGCGACCATCTCGAACTCGTCACTCGCGCGATCGAGCGCGGCTTGCAAGCCGTTGACGAGCGCCATGTCCGACTCGTCGAGGATCGCGTGCAGCGGTTGCTCTGCATTCGCGAAGTATCGGTAGAACGTCGGCCGGGCGATGCCTGCCCGCTCGATGATCAGCGCGACCGACAGGCCATGTGAGCCGTGCTCGGCGAACAC
>DATFTS010000407.1:0-2184 GCA_035261645.1 Jatrophihabitans sp.
GCCGGCTGCGACGAATCGCCGGGCGAGCTGATCTTCGTCAACGGCAAGCAGTACAAGAGCTACCGCGGCATGGGCTCGCTGGGTGCGATGAGCTCGCGCGGCAAGAAGTCCTACTCCAAGGACCGCTACTTCCAGGCCGAGGTCGCCACCGACGACAAGATCGTCCCGGAGGGCATCGAAGGACGGGTGGTGTACCGCGGGCCGCTGGCTGCGGTGGCACACCAGTTGGTCGGCGGGCTGCGGCAGTCGATGTTCTACGTCGGCGCCCGCTCGATCGGCGAGTTGCAGGAGCGCGGGCAGTTCATCCGCATCACGCAGGCCAGCCTGAAGGAATCACATCCGCACGACATCCAGATGACCGTCGAAGCCCCGAACTACCCGGCTGAGTAGCGCGCCACCGTTTGCATCCGTCCGCGCCGCTATCTCGGCGAGTTCGCGACCGGTGCGGGTGCAAGCCGATCAAATTTTGTCGTTCAGGTCGCCTTGGTCGCGCAGGTTGGCGCCGAAGACGGCGGCTTGGGTTCGGCGCTGCATGCCCAGCTTGGCGAGCAGGCTCGAGACGTTGTTCTTCACGGTCTTCTCGGCCAGGAACAGCCGCTCGCCGATCTGCCGGTTCGTCAACCCCTCCGCGATCAGGATCAGGATCTTGCGCTCTTGGGCGTTGAGCGACGCCAGCCGGGCGTCCTCCTGCTTGCCCTCGCGGATGCGTTGGAGCACCCGGGCGGTGACGGTCGGGTCGAGCAGCGACTGGCCGGCGGCGACCTGCCGGACGGCGTCGATGAGGTTCGACCCCCGGATCTGCTTGAGGACGTAGCCCGCCGCGCCGGCGAGCACGGCGGCGAAGATCGCCTCGTCGTCGTCGTAGGAGGTCAGGATCAGGCAACGCACCTCAGGCATCTGCTCGCGGATGAGGCGGCAGACCTCGATGCCGCTGCCATCGGGCAGCCGGCCGTCGAGGATCGCGACGTCCGGGGTGGCGGCTGGGATGCGCCGCAGCGCTTCGGCGACCGTGCCGGCTTCGCCCACGACGTCGAAATCGGGCACGCTGTTGAGCAGGTCTGCCACCCCCCGCCGGACGATTTCGTGGTCGTCGAGCAGGAAGATGCGTGTGACGGACTGCGCGGTTTCTGCTTCCGTCATGTGGATGAACTCCTCAAACGAACACGGGCTGTACCTCAGGACATCACATCATGGGGCACGGCGATACCTGAAACACCGTTTTCCGTTACTTCGGCGGGCGCGGCGGCGGGATTAGCCCACGCCGAGGGCCGTCCGGGCGGTGCGGCAGACTTGCAGCAGAGCGTTCGTGACCGATCGGAGGCACCGTGCCCGAGACTGTGGAGATCGGCCTCGGACGCAGCGCGCGCCGGGGCTACCACCTCGATGAGATCGCGCTGGTGCCAACCCGGCGCACCCGCGGGCAGGCCGTCGTGTCCCTCGCATGGCAGATCGACGCGCACGCCTTCGGCCTGCCGCTCGTCGCCGCACCGTCCGACGCCGTCGTCTCACCTGACACGGCGCTCGAGATCGAGCGGCTGGGCGGGCTGGCGGTTCTCGACGGCGAAGGGCTGTGGTGCCGCTACCAGGACGCGGCCGCTGAGCTCGCGACCTTGACCGACGACACCGCACTGCTGCAGCAGGCGTACGCCAAGCCGGTGGAGCCCGAGTTGCTCCGCGCCCGGATCGCCCGCCTGCGTGCCAGTGGCAGCCGCGTCGCCGTCCGCCTCTCGCCGCAGCACACCGCGGAGCTGGCCCCGCACGCGCTGGCCGAGGGTGTCGACATGCTCGTCATCCAGGGCACGGTGATCTCCGCGGAGCACGTCCGTCGGGAGAACGAGCCGGGGCTGAACCTGAAGACGTTCATCGCCGATCTGGACGTGCCGGTCGTCGTCGGAGGTGTCACCAACTACCAGACCGCGCTGCACCTGATGCGCACCGGCGCCGCCGGCGTGATCATCGGCTACGGCGCGCACCTGGGCTCGTCCACTCACTCGGTACTCGGCATCGACGTGCCGATGGCGACCGCGCTGGTGGACGCGGCGGCCGCGCGTCGTGACTACCTGGACGAGACCGGCGGGCGCTACGTTCATCTGATCGCGTATGGCGACCTCGCCACTGGTGGCGACATCGCCAAGGCGCTCGCCTGCGGTGCCGACGCGGTGATGCTCGGCGAGGCGCTGGCCC
>DATFTS010000408.1:0-4653 GCA_035261645.1 Jatrophihabitans sp.
GACCGGCTGCGCGTTCTGCCCCTTGATGATCAGGCAGTCCTGCGCGTGGTAGCGCGGCCGCCCGTCGACCACCCAGACCCGGCGCGCGCTGCTAGACGCTGCCGCCGTTGAGATGGACTCGCGTGCGCTTGCTCCGACACGAACCGGTTCCCGCCGCAGCGCCGGCTCGGGCGCGGCCAGCGGCACCGGCGCGGGTTCAGGCGCGGGGCCGGGCTCGGCTTCTGCCTCCAGCTGCGGCTCCGGTTCAGGTTCAGGTTCGGGTTCGGGTTCGGGTTCGGCGACCTGTACGGGTTCCGGCTCCGGCTCAGGCTCGGGCTCGGCGACCTGTACGGGTTCCGGCTCGAGTTCGGGTTCCGGCTCAGGCTCCGGTTGCGCCACCGCCGCCACCACCGCAGCCGGTGCCCCGACCTTCCCCGGCTCCGCGACGACCACCTGCTCGGGCGCGGCCACGAACTCGCGCGCCGGCTCCTCCGCAAGGTGCGGCTTGCACACCTCGCACGGCTGGAAGTCGTCCTCCACCGCCTGGTCGAACGAGATCAACTCCGCGTCGAGCCCGGTTAGCTCGGGGCAGCCGGCGCGGTGGAAGTCCGGATAACCGTCGACCACCGCCACCTGCATCGCGTGCGGCGGCCCCATCACCGCCGCCACCGGCGCGGCGTCCACCGCATCGACGGGCTCGGGTTCGGCAGCCGCCGCCGCGGCTGCCTCCGGCGCGCAGACCGCGCAGGGTGTGAAGCCGTCTTCGACCGCCTGCGTCTGCGGGATCGCCTCGGCGTCCAGCCCGACGAGCTCCACACAGTTGCCCCGGTGGTAATCGGGATACCCGTCGACCACCCACACCTCGTCAGCGCCGAGCTTGGCGAAGCCCGCAATCGTCGGCTCAGCCGGGACCGCCGGCTCGCCGCTCGCGGCAGCGGGTGCCTCTGCAGACTCCCGGGCGCACACGCCACACGGCGCGAACCCGTCCTCGATCGCCTGCGTGAGCGCAACCGGTTCGGCGTCGAGCCCGATGAGTTCGACACACCCGGCTTGGTGGAAGTCCGGGTAGCCGTCGACCACCCACACCTCGGCCGACGCTGCAGCAGCCGGCTCGGGCTCGTCGGCGATGGGTTCCGCCGCCACGTCGTCGGTCGACGGCTCGACAGGCGCGACGGCCGCTTCGGGCGTGCAGACCGTGCACGGCGCGAACTCGTCCTCGACGGCCTGTGCCGCCGGGATCGGCTCCGCTTGCAGTCCGGCGAGCTCGCGGCAACCAGCTCGGTGGTAGTCGGGAAAGCCGTCGACCACCCATACCTCTGAAACCAGCAACGCGGGTTCGGGTTCACCGGCCTCGTCATGATCCGGATTGCACAGCGGGCAGGCAGCGAAGCCGTCCTCGACCGCCGCTTCCTGCGGCACCGGCTCAGAGTCGAGCCCGTTCAGTTCGTGGCAGCCCGCGGAGTGGTAGTAGGGGAAGCCATCGGCCACCCAGACCTCACGCGCATCAGCCCGGGCCTCGCGCTCGGCAGCGACTTCGTCGCCTTGGAGCACGGGCGCTGTCGGTTGGCGCTCGTCGGCGGCGCGGTCCGGGGCACAGGAAGTGCAGGCGACGAAGCCGTCCTCGACGGCCTGGGAGAGCGGCACCGGTTCGGCGCCCAGCCCCGCAAGCTGCGAGCAGTCGCCGCGGTGGTACTCGGGCCGGCCGTCAACGACCCAGACCTGCGGCTGTGGACCCTCTCCCGCGGGAGTGGTGCCGGCGAACTCGGCGTCAGGGTTGCACACGACGCAGGGCTGGAAACCGTCCTCCACCGCCTGCGCGTACGGGACGGGTTCGGCGTCCATGCCCGAAATCTCGGCACAGCCCTGATGGTGGTACTCCGGGTAGCCGTCGGCAACCCACACCTCGCGCTCGGCAGATACAACGCGCATGGCAACGGTGTCGGCCGGAACCGGTGGAGCGCACACCGTGCAGCTGATGAAGCCGTCCTCCAGCGCTTGCGTCAGGGGGATCGGCTCCGCGTCGTGGCCGGCGAGGGTGGCGCAGGCCTGCTCGTGGTACTCCGGGCTGCCATCCACAACCCACACCGCCGGGCCTGCTTCGGCGGATGCGCCGGGTGGCGTGCATATCAGGCACGCACCGAATCCGTCTTCGACGGCCTGGGCCAGCGGGATGGGTTCGGAGTCCAGTCCGATGAGCTGAGAGCAGCCGGCGACGTGATACTCCGGCCGGCCGTCGACGACCATCACATCGACTTCGCCGAACGCAGCGATGCTGCCCTTCTCGTCGCGGCGATCGGCGACACCGGTACCGCCGTTGCGCCCAGCCGCAAGCGCGCCGTGCTCGGCACCGGCTTCGTCCAGCTCAGGCGCGTCGGCCGCCTCGATCTTGCCGGAGCGGCCCCACGACCACGCCGCCCGCCTGTCCGACTTGCTCCCTCGAGCCATCTCTGTCCGCCGCTCCTTGATCGTGCGCCAAGACCGGATCAAAACCAGTGCGGCAAGGACGCTAGCGGCGAGTGAGACGCTCAGCCACGCGACGCTTGTCACCGCCACACCGACAATGACGCTTACCAGAGCAACGAGCATCAAGCCCAGCAGCAACACGGTCAGTCACGTCCCGGCAGCGATGAGCCGACGGCACTGCCGGACACCACCGGCCCCGCGGGCCGGAGACCCGCACCGGTGGCGATGGCGTACCTCGTGCGTCGTCCTATCTGTTGATCAGCCCTGCTGCGCGTCTACGTATTCGCCGGCGTTGGCGCTCTCCGGCTTGCCGCTCGCGTCGAGATCCCGCAACTGCGACTCGAGGTAGCTCTTGAGCCGGGTGCGGTACTCGCGCTCGAAGGTGCGCAGCTCCTCGACTCGGCGTTCGAGCGCCGCCTTGCGCTGCTCGAACTGGGACGTGATCGTCGCAGCCCGCTGCTCGGCGTCGTGGATCGCCTGCGCCGCACGGGCCGAGCTCTCGTCGTTGAGCTGCTTGGCACGCGCCTCGGCGTCGGCGAGCTGGCGTCCGGACTTGTCGCTGGCATCGTTCAGCAACGCCTCTGCGCTCGACCGCGCCTCCGCGATCAGCCGCTCGGCCTCGGCCTTCGACTGCGAGAGGTGCTGGTCGGCGGTCTGCTGAGCCAAGGCGAGCATCTGCACAGCCTGCGCGTGGTGCTCGGCCGGCGCCGAGCCCGCGTCCCTGGCGATGTTGGCCGGAGCGGCCTGCTGTGCGGCGGCCAGGTTCTGCTGAGCCTGCTCCAGCTGCTTGCGGTTCTCGGCCAGAGCCCGCTCGGTCTGAGCAAGCTGCTGCTGGAGCTGGACGACCTGCTGCTGGGCACCGTTCTTGCTCTGGTTGATCGTGCGCTCGAGCTCGACGATGCGGTTCTTCAGCTGGCCGTTCTCTTCCCGCGCAGCGGCGAGTTCGGCGCTGCTGGCGCCGTCGGCCTGGGCCGGAGCTGGAGCCGGCTGACCAGAGCTCGCTCGCGAGCGGAGGTCGTTGTTCTCCTCGATGAGGCGCGCCAGTTCCACCTCGACGATGTCGAGGAACGCATCGACCTCTTCCTCGTCGTATCCGCGCTTGCCGATGGGCGGCTTCTTGAACGCGACGTTGTGGACTTCGGCGGGGGTCAGCGGCATTCGGTCACCTCAAGAGTCCGTGGCGTGCCGGTTGCGCCGGCCGGTCGTGGTCCAGTCATAAGCATTTCGACGTCGTAGTGATGCTCGATTTTAGGAAATCCGTTACCCAAACGTCAGAGCGACCTGCCGCAACACGACGAGCACGATGAGCAGGATGATGACGCTCAGGTCGAGGCTTACACTACCCAGCTGAAGCGGCGGCACCAATCGGCGCAACAGCCGAATTGGTGGGTCGGTGGCGATGTAGACCAGCTCGACCCCGATGGCCGCTGCTCCCGCCGGGCGCCACTTCCGCGCGAATTGGCGCGTCCAGTCAAGGACGATCCGTGCCAGGATCAGGATGATATAGACATACAGGGCGTATCCGACGACGCCCCATAACAGCGTCATCGAGATCCTCCTGCCTTCTCAGCGTTTCGTTGGTGCACTGTTTCGCATGGCTCGCTGCTGACCGACTCGCTCAGTCAACGCCCGACCCGCACCAATCGTGCCAGAGCCCCGTTCCCGAGCCCGCGACCCCGCTGCTCCGACCGATGTCGTCGGACCGATGTGCCGGACCGATGTGCCGGACCGATGTGCCGGACCGATCTTGTTGCGCACCACGCGCTCTGACCGATCTGTGTTGCCCACCGAGCCCTATGCCCCCCGACCTGCAACAAGATCCGCATGGAACGACCGAAGAGTGACCCGAACGTGTGCCGCCCAACGGGACCACCGGAAAGGTGACCCCGAACGCGACCAGCCCGCACGCGAAGGGGACTACCCGAAAGGTGACCCCCAACGCGATGAGCCCCTCACGCCGAAGGGCACCACCCGAAAAGTGACCCCGAAAACGCGATGAGCGCTCGCGCGAAGAGCCCGCCGTGCGTGCGAGCCGGAGGCGAGCTTGCGCTTCGGAGCTCCGGACGGCCCCGAGCGCAGCGAGCGGGCCAGACGGAGATCCGAGTCGGCGGATTAAGATTGGTTGAAGAAGCCGCTCTCGATCTTGGCCTTGTCCTGCGCGGTCACCGTCACGTTGTGCGGGCTGAGCAGGAACACCTTTGCGGTCACTCG
>DATFTS010000409.1:0-2465 GCA_035261645.1 Jatrophihabitans sp.
TGAAGCGACGGAGGACGCGGGTTCGATTCCCGCCACCTCCACCGAGACCCGGCCCCGCGTTCACGTGAACGCGGGGCCGGGTCTCGGTGGAGGTGGCGGGAATCGAACCCGCGTCCTCCGTCGCTTCATCAGGGCTTCTCCGGGCGCAGTGTGCTGTGTCTCTACTCGGCCCCGGCGATCCCGCACACGAGTCGCCAGTGACAGGCCCAGCCGCTGTGAGTTGTCCCGCTTGACGCCGCGGCCGCGACGAGCGGTAAGTCACCTAGCTGATGCCAGCGACCGGGCCGGTGACGAACCCGGGCTGACAGACCCGCTCTGGCTGACTAGGCAGCGAGAGCGAAGTCAGCGCGACTGTTGTCGGCGCTTATTCGTTTGCGTCGCTTGTTTAACGAGGGCAGCAACGCGGACCTCGGCCCGCTTCCCCTGACTCCACGTCCGGAGTCGAGACCATTCACCCCCCTGAGTGGGTTAACACCTGGTGACAGCTAACCCTTCCAGGGTAGCGAAGTCACGCCTGCGGCGCGTCCGGGCCGTAGAAACCTTCGGGCAACGGGTCGGCCGAGTCCGGCAAACCTCCGTTTGCCCGCGCCGGCGCGCGGTTCGCGGTGACGAACGACGGCGTGGACGCCAGGAAGCGCGCCGCCATCCCGTCCAGTGACTGGATCACGTTCTCGTCCAGAGGCACGCCGTCGAACGTGCGCAACAACAACTGCGAGTCGTGCAGCAGCAGCCGCTGCACCGGCGCCCGAAGCAGCACGTCGCGCGCGGCGGGCGTCAGCACCCGTCCGATCGCATCGACCTCCGCCGCCCCCACCGTGTACGTCGCGTCGAAGGGCGGGTCGTCCAGCGTCTCGCGGTGCGGAAGCTCCATGGGCACGCCCGAACGCCCGGCAGCGGCGCGGTTGTCGACGGCGAGCAACGGCACCCGTCCGGGCAGCGTGACGGTGAGCGTGCACCACCGCCCGCCGGTGTCGTCACTGGCGTGCTCTTCGGCCACCGCGAGATAGCCGTAGGTCACCGTGTCGATGCGCTGGCGCACCCGCGCCGACCACGCCCCGCCACCGAAGGCGGTCGAGTCCGGGTTGTCGGTGTCGACGAAGCGCGCCAGCGCCGGCGTGCCGGCCGCCGGCGCACCGCGCCGGCGCCGCCACCAGCGCAGGAACTGCATGATCAGGATCGCGAGCGCAGCGGCGAGCACCACGCCGGCAACGGCGCCCTCAACCACCTGCGCTACCTCGACCCCGGCCGTCGGCACCGGCCCTCCCTACTACGCGTGGAGCACTCGCGCTCCGTTGTACCAGCACACGTCCCGCAGCCAGTCGTCGCCGAGCTCGAAGCCCTCCAACGCGGCCAACTGCTCCGCGTACGCGTACGGAATGTTCGGGAAATCCGTCCCCAGGATCACCTTGTTCTGCAGATCGCCGAGCTGCCTGACCAGGTCACGCCCGAGGGGCGCGATCTCGTCCATGAACGTCGTCCCGACCATCGTGGTGTCAATATGGACGTTCTCGTAGCGGTGCGCCAGCCGAAAGTGTTCCTCGTACTCCGGCGCTCCCGCGTGTGCGATCACCGCCGTCAGTGCCGGATGCCGCGCCAGCACCTCTCCGAACGGCCCCGGCCCGGTGAACCGGCCGGGCGCCGGACCACTGCCGCAGTGCACGACGACCGGTGCACCCGCGTCGGCGAGCATCCCCCACACCTTCTCGAGCAGCGGATCGCGCGGGTCGTATCCACCCACTTGCAGATGTGCCTTGAAGACGCCCGTCCCGGCGTCAAGCGCGGCACGCACGTAGCCGGCGGCCGACGGCTCGGGGAAGAACGTGCCGGACGGGACGCACCCCGGCGTCGCCGCGCCGAATTCGCGAGCCCATGCGCACAAGCCCTCCGCCATGCCCGGTTTATGCGGGTAGGACAGCGCGGTGAACCGCCGCACGCCGAGTTCGGCCAGGATCTTCAACCGCTGCTGCACCGGCAGCCGGTAGTGGATCGGCCAGGGCCGGCCATACGCGTGCTCGCCGGCGGCGTCGAAGTACCGCCAGACGGCGTCCATCACACGGTCCGGCATGAAGTGCGTATGGATGTCGACGAGCCCGGACAGTCCAAGCGCTTGCCACCAACCGGGCACGTCCTCGTCTCTCACCGGCAATCTATTGGCTCTTCGCGCGAGCGCTCATCGCGCGCTCGCTCCGCTCCTCGGGCGCTTCGCGCCCTACGATGCTCACTCGCTCATTCCTTTGCCGCGACGTCCTAGGGCGCGGGCTACCTCGCGGTCGGCGTCGCGGCGCGCGAGGTCCTGCCGCTTGTCGTACGACCGCTTGCCCCGTGCGAGCGCGATCTCGACCTTCACCTTGCCTGACGAGAAGTAGATCGACAGCGGCACGAGCGTCAGCCCGCTCTCCTTCGTCTTGCCGATCAGCCGCTCGATCTCGTCGCGGTGCAACAGCAGCTTGCGCACCCGCCGCGGC
>DATFTS010000410.1:0-2932 GCA_035261645.1 Jatrophihabitans sp.
CTCCGTGGACATATCGACCAACCCCTCCTTCGTGATCGCGAGGTCACCGCGCAGCCAGGCCGTCAACGTCTGGGCCATCCCGCCCACCAGGTGCGCGGCGGCGAACTCCCCCCACGAGCCCACCTGCAGCGTCGTTTCCGACCCGTAGAACGCTTGGGCCTGTCCGACGATCAGCGCGGTGAACGCCCGCGCCACGTCCGCCCGCCGGGCATTGAGCGCCGGTGCCGCCATCGGCTCGATGAACACCACCCGCGCGCGGCGTGCGTCGTCGGTCAGGACGTCGACTGCCGCCGAGATCGCCGCCTGCGCCTTCGCCCACGCCCCGCAGCGCGGCACCGGCTACCTACCCCGAGTTCCGCGCTGCCGTGCAAGGCGTCCGGGCGCTGTACCTGCAGCCGCCGCGATTCGTGCCGCGCCCGCTCGATCCGTTGCTGCACGGTTCCAACATCGGTGCGTTCAAGATCGTCGCGCACACGGAGCGCCACCAACTCAAGCGCGGGCGCTACAGCATGCCCGAGGCACTCGCGGCGCGCGATCGCCGCACCTGAGCTGCACTCGCGTCAGCGCGTTGTCGAGCGGTGGACGTTCTCTTTCGCCGACGGTCCCGCGTCCGCGGCGGCGATCCACGGTCCAGGGATCGAGGGGTCGAGGACGCCGTCCTCCAGCCAGCTGAATCGCCCGTCGATCACCGCCTCCGCCAACGTCCGATCGCCTTCGTCGGTGTTCGTCCACAACTGATCGAACAGCGCGTCCGCGCGCACGCGTGCCTGCTGGCAGAACGCATCGGCGAGCTGGACGGCGTCGGCGCCCTTCTCCGGCTCGTCAGCCTTGATCATCTCGGCCCGCACGCACGCAGCGCTCATCGCGTACAGCTCCGCGCCGATGTCGACGAGGCGCGCCAGGTAGCGCTGGTGCTGCTCGAGCCTGCCCTGCCACCGCGCCATCCCGTAGAACGTCTGCCGGGCAAGGCGGCGCGACGCGCGCTCCACGTAGCGCAGATGAGTGGCCAACGTCGCGAACTCGGCGAACCCGCGCGGCAGCTGGCCGCGGCCGGCGACGAGGGATGGCAGCCAGCCGGCGTAGAAGGCACCGGCCTTGGCGCCGGCGCGGGCCTTCACCTTGAGGTCGGCGTTCTGGTCGATGATGTCGCCGGCCACGGACAGATGAGCGTCGACGGCCTCGCGGGCGATCATCAGGTGCATGATCTCGGTGGACCCCTCGAAGATCCGGTTGATGCGCAGATCGCGCAGCACCTGCTCGGCCGGCACCCCGCGCTCGCCGCGCGCGGCAAGGGAAGCCGCGGTCTCGTAGCCGCGTCCGCCTCGCACCTGCACCAGTTCGTCGCCGGCCAGCCACGCCATCTCCGACGCGTACAGCTTTGCCAATGCGGCCTCGATGCGGATGTCGTGGCCGCCGGCGTCGGCGAGGTCGCTCGACAGGTCCACGACCGCCTCGAGCGCGAACGCCGTGGCGGCGATGAAGGCGACCTTGCCGGACACCGCCTCGTGCCGACCGATGGGCTTTCCCCATTGGACGCGCTCGGCCGACCACTCGCGGGCAATCCGCACGCACCACTTGGTGGCGCCGGCGCAAATGGCGGGCAGCGAGAGTCGTCCGGTGTTCAACGTGGTCAGCGCGATCTTCAGACCCTGGCCTTCCTCGCCGATGCGGTTGGCCGCAGGCACGCGCACTTGGTGGAAGCGCGTCACTCCGTTCTCGATGCCGCGCAGGCCCATGAACGCGTTGCGGTTCTCGACGGTGATCCCGGAGCTGTCGCCTTCGACGACGAACGCGGTGATGCCGCCACGATGGCCTTGCGAGCGCGGAACCGTGGCCATGACGACGAGCAGGTCGGCGATCACGCCGTTGGTGGTCCACAGCTTTACCCCGTCGAGGACGTACTCCGAGCCGTCGTCGCTGGGCTCCGCCGTGCAGTGCAGCCGGGCCGGGTCGCTGCCGACGTCCGGTTCGGTCAGCAGAAACGCGCTGACCTCGCCCCGCGCACAACGGGGCAGGAACTCCCGCTTCTGCTCCTCGGTGCCGAACAGCTTGACGGGCTGCGGCACGCCGATCGACTGATGCGCGGACAGCAGGGCACCGAGTGACGCATTGACCGAGCTCACCAGCATCAGCGCCTTGTTGTAGTAGCGCTGGGTAAGTCCGAGGCCGCCGTACTCGCGGTCGATCTTCATGCCGAACGCGCCGAGCTCGGCGAGCCCGCGCATCACCTCATCCGGGATGCGCGCATCGCGCTCGATGACCATCGAGTCGATCTCTTCGGCACAGAACTTCTCCAGCCGGGCCAGGAACTCCTCGCCGGCTGCGCGGTCGGCTTCCTCCGGGCGCGGATGCGGATGGATCAGGTCGAGACGGAACCGACCCAGGAATAACTCCTTGCCGAAGCTCGGACGGTCCCACCCGGTCTCGCGGGCCTCCTCCGCAACTCGCCGGGCGTGTTCCTCGGTCACTTGCCCCGCAGTGGTCGCGCCGCGCTTTGTCGCCGTCATCGTGGTTGCCTCCCGCTGGTGCTCCATCAGCAAGGTCTCGATCGAGTTGGTCTCGACCGAGTTGGTCTCGATCGGGTGAGCGTCATCGACGGTCCGCGGCGGGGAGGCGGAGCCGTCCGCCGGCCCGCACGCATTTCAATCTCGCGCGTTGGTGCGGCGGGGTCAACTCGGTGCCTGTCGGACGCGCCTGCAGCTAGCACGATCGTGTGACATGTGTGGCTGGCCGGTCCACATCGGCAGGCGGCGTCCACAATTCGCTCCGGCGCGAGGCGCGCACCCGCAGAGTTCGGTTGATTGAGCCCATGGGTGTGTTCAAACGGATCCGTCGACGGGTGCGGCTGTCCGCCGATGCAGGGATGTCAACCGCTGAGTACGCGGTCGGGACGGTGGCCGCCGTGGCCTTCGCCGTGGTCCTCTACAAGGTG
>DATFTS010000411.1:0-5946 GCA_035261645.1 Jatrophihabitans sp.
ATTGTCGTACCGCCGGGACTTGTGACCGCCTCGCGCAGCTGCACCGGGTGCTCGCCCGAATCGCGCAGCATCACCGCGGACCCGATCGCCGTCTGCACGATCAGCTCTGCCGCCAGTGTGCGGGGCAGCCCCAGCAGGATCCCGGCGTCGATCATCGCCTCGACGAGGTAGAAGAAGTACGCCGGCCCTGAGCCGGACAGCGCGGTCACCGCGTCCAGCTGGCCCTCCGGAACCCGCACGACGCGTCCCACCGAACCGAGCAGACTCTCGGCGACCGCCAAGTCGTCGTCGTCCGCGTGCGCGCCCGCCGCGATCGCCGTCATCGCCTGGTCGACGAGCGCCGGAGTGTTCGGCATGCACCGCACGACGGCCACGCCATCGGGCAACGCGCGCTCGATGTGCGAGGTGGTGACGCCGGCGGCCACCGAGACGACCAGGTGCCGCGCCTCGATGGCCGGCGCGATCTCCCCGAGCAGGGTGTCGATGTCCTGCGGCTTCACCGCGATGACCAGCGTCCGCGCCTGCTTCACCGCGCCCGGCACGTCGGCCACCTCGACCGCGAAGGTCTCGGCCAGGTAGGCCGCCCGCTCGGGATGCTTCTCGCTGACGACGATGTCACCGGCGCCGCGCTCGCCGCGCAGGAGCCCGGAGAGCAGAGCTTCACCGATCTTCCCGCCGCCGAGGATGGCAATGCGATCCACTTCGCTACCCCTTCGAGATTCGCTACCCCTTCGAGACTCGCTATCCCTTCGAGGCTCGCTACCCCTTCGAGAACAGTGCGCGTCCGAAGAAGGCAAGGTTCGCAGGTCGCTCGGCCAAACGTCGCATGAGATACCCGTACCACTGCGCGCCATACGGGACGTAGACGCGAACCGTGTGCCCGGCCGCCGCGAGCCGGCGCTGCTCGTCCGGGCGGATCCCGTACAGCATCTGGAACTCGAACGCCTGCTTTCGCACCGCCTTGGTGCGGTCGGCGGCGATGGCGACAAGTGTCGGGTCGTGCGTGGCGAACATCGGGTAGCCATCGCCCGCGAGCAGCACGTTCATGCAGCGGACGTAGGAACGGTCGACGTCCTGCCTCTTCTGGTACGCCACGGATGCCGGCTCGCGATACGCGCCCTTGCACAACCTGATGCGGCTGCCGGCGTAGGCGAGGTCGCGACAGTCGCTCTCGGTCCGACGGAGGTAGGCCTGCAGCACGCCGCCGGTTTCCGGGAAATCGACACGCAACTGGCGCAGGATCTCCAACGTCGAGTCGGTCGTCGTGTGGTCCTCCATGTCGAGGGTCACGGTGGCTCCGACGCGACGGGCCTGCGCGCAGATCGTCCGCGCGTGTTCAAGCGCGATCTTCTCGCCATCGACGGGCAGTGCCTGACCGACGGCGCTCAGCTTCACGCTCACCTCCGCGCGGGCGCACAGGAGGTCGAGGCGTTCGGCGAGACCGGCCGCGTCCATTGCCCGCAGAACATCGAGGTAGGCCGCGGCGACGCCGTCGGCGTGCTCCCGCTCGGTGGTGTCCTCGCCCAGGTGATCCAGCGTCACCGTCAGCCCGTCGCCGATCAGCCGGGTAGCGGTGTGCACGGCTGCTGCGGTGTCGGGTCCACCCACGAATCGGCGGACGACGCTGCGCGATACGGGCGCGTGCGTAATCGCCTGCTCGAGACGCCGGTTGCGCGCAGCAGCCAGGATCGCGGAGCGCAGCATGTGCCCAGGCTAGCTGGGCCGCTGAGGTGCCGAATGCTGCGCGGGACTCGGCGCCACCAGGTTCAGCCGGCAGAACGCGAGCGCCTCGGCGAGGTCGGCTTCGCGCTCGGCGCGGTCGAGGGCTCGTCGAGTGTTGATCTCGACGACAACGTGGCCGGCGAAGCCGCGCAGCGCCAGCCGCTCGAGAAGCTCCGCGCAGGGTTGGGTGCCTCTTCCGGGCACGAGGTGCTCGTCCTTCGGCTGCCCGGTGCCATCGCCGATGTGCAGGTGCGCCAGGCGCTCGCCCATGGCGTCGAGCATCGTCAGCGCATCAGACTGCGACACCGCGGTGTGCGAGAGATCAAGGGTGTATTCGCCGTACGGCTCGTCGGCCGCTACGTCCCAGCTGGGTTGATACGCCGAGATCTCCCGGCCACGCACGCGCAGCGGAAACATGTTCTCCACCGCGAAGCGGACGGCGGTCTGCTCGCCCATCCGTCGCATGCCCCTACGGAAGTCCCGCGCGTATTCGCGCTGCCAGCGAAACGGCGGATGGACGACGACGGTCTGCGCGCCCAGCAGCTCCGCGGCGAACTGCGCCTTCTGCAGCTTCGTCCACGGGTCGGTCGTCCAAACCCGCTGGGTGATGATCAGACAGGGCGCGTGGATCGCCAGGATGGGCACTTGGTAGTGCTGCGAAAGTCGCTGCAGCGCGTACGGGTCCTGGCTCACCGGGTCGGTCCACACCATGACCTCGACACCGTCGTAGCCGAGCCGGGACGCGACCTCGAACGCGTACGGGGTGCCTTCGGGATAGACCGAGGCGGTTGAGAGTCCCACCTTCGCCCGGGGAGCGCGCAAGGCGCGCGACGCGTCCGAGTCGAGGTCCATGGGCGGCAGGCTACTCAGGCTCGCCTGGTCAAATGCTTTCCAGCCAGTCGAGGCGGCGAAGGATCACACCCTCGCGCAGCGCCCACGGGCACAACTCGACTTCCTCGACACCCAGCGCGTCCATAGCCATCGCTGCGACCACCCCGCCCGCGAGGGTCTGGTGGGCGCGTCCGACGCTGACGCCGTCCAGTTCGGCGAGATCGGCCGACGCCATCCGGGAGATGAACCCGAGCACCTGGCTGAGCCCCACCCGCGTCAGCACCCGCTTGGTGCGCGGGCCGCTCGAGCTCGGCGCGGCGCCGGCCAGGCGCGCGAGCGTACGGAAGGTTTTGCTGGTGCCGACGACGCGGCCGGGCGCTCCAGTGGCAAGCAGGCGAGCCGCCGGCTTCTCGAGCAGGTCGGCGACGTGCTCGCGGAGCTTGGCCACCTCGCCCTTCGGCGGCGGGTCGTCAGAGAACCACTCCCGGGTGAGCCGCGCAGCGCCCAGCGGCAGCGAGAACGCGAGCGCGGGTTCCTCGTCCGGGCCCGCCGCGAGCTCGAGCGATCCGCCCCCGATGTCGAGGCAGATCAAGTTGCCGGCGCTCCACCCGAACCAGCGACGGACCGCGAGGAACGTCAGCCGTGCCTCGTCCTCGCCGGAGAGCACGCTGAGCGATACGCCGGCCTCGCTCGCCACGCGCTTGAGCACCCGCGAGCTGTTGCGCGCGTCGCGCACGGCTGACGTAGCGAAGGCGAGCAGCTCGTCGCAGTCGAGCTCGTCCGCTTCGCGACGCGCGGCGATCGCCGCCTGGACCAGCGCATCGGCGCCGGCGCGGCGAAGGTTGCCGTCTGGATCGAGGTGCTCGGCGAGCCGCAGCGTCGACTTGTGTGAGTGCTGCGGCAACGGTTGCGCGCCGCGATGGGCATCGACCACGAGCAGGTGCACGGTGTTGGAACCGACGTCCAACACGCCCAAGCGACTCACGTCTTCAAGTCTTCCCGCGAGCGCCCGCGCCGCTGGCGTCCTGCGCCGACGATGCTCACTCGCCGAACCCTATTCGTCTCGTACGCTCGGTGGGTGCGCCACAACGAGGTTTCACTCGACTTCCCCCGCGAATGGATCGAGTTCGCCGACCCTGCCGACGAAGAGCACTGGATCCGTGCGGACCTCACCTGGTTGTGCTCGCGCTGGACGTGCATCTTCGGCCGCGGCTGCCACGGGACGGTCGAGGGCCAGGCCAGCACCGGCTGCTGCAACCACGGCGCGTACTTCTCCGACAAGGCCGACAAGCGCCGGGTGGCGCGCTTCGCCGCGCAACTGACGCGCGAGGACTGGCAGTTCTACGACGAGGGCCACCGCGGCGAGAAGCTCAAGTTCGCGATGAAGGGCGACGGTGAGGACGCCGAGCGGGGCAAGACGCGGCTGATCGACGGCGCCTGCATCTTCGCGAATCGCGATGATCACCCCGGCGGCCCCGGTTGCGCGCTCCACCGGCTTGCGCTGCGCCTGGGCATGAATCCGCTGGAGACCAAGCCAGAGGTGTGCTGGCAGCTACCGGTGCGCCGCGAGCAGGAGTGGATCGACCGGCCCGATGGCACCCGCATCCTGCGCAGCACCATCGCGGAGTTCGACCGGCGCGGATGGGGCGAAGGCGGCCACGACCTGGACTGGTACTGCACGTCCTCGCCAGAGGCGCACGTCGGCGGCGAGGCGATGTACCTGTCGTACGCGCCGGAGCTGATCGCGCTCGTGGGCCAGAAGGCCTATGACGAGTTGGCGGCGATCTGCGCGAAGCGGTTGCAGCTCGGCCTGGTCGCCGTGCACCCCGCGACCGCCGCAGCCCAAGGCAAACGCCCCCGCCGCACCCGAAAGTAGCCGCGGGCCCCCGCGCCCCGTGCCGCGCCGCGCCGCGCACGCCTCACCGCCCCACATCAAGTTTGTCCGCGCCTCCGGCCGTTATAGCGGCTGCAAAGGCGGACAACTTCCGGCGACCGAAAAGTTGTCCGCGCCTCGCCGCGCCGCGCCAAGTTGTCCGCGCCTCCAGCCGTCATAGCGGCCGGAAAGGCGGACAACTTCGGATGTTGCGGGTGGTGGGTGGGGGCGCGGGTGGCTAGCTTTCGAACTTGTAGCCGAGACCGCGGACGGTTACCAGGTACTTGGGGTTGGCGGGGTCGGGTTCGATCTTTGCGCGCAGCCGCTTCACGTGGACGTCCAGCGTCTTGGTGTCACCCACGTAGTCGGCGCCCCACACCCGGTCGATCAACTGGCCGCGGGTGAGCACCCGTCCGGCGTTGCGCAGCAGCAGCTCGAGCAGATCGAACTCCTTGAGCGGCAACGCCACCTGCTTGCCGTCGACGGTCACGACGTGCCGCTCGACGTCCATGCGCACCGGGCCCGCCTCGACGACGTTGAGCAGCAGCTCCTCCGGCTCCGCGCCGCGCCGCAGCACCGCGCGGATACGGGCAACCAGCTCGCGCGAGGAGAACGGCTTCGTGACGTAGTCGTCGGCGCCGAGCTCCAGCCCGACGACCTTGTCCACCTCGCTGTCGCGCGCGGTCACCATGATGATCGGCACGTGCGAGCGGGCGCGCAGCTCGCGACACACCTCTGTGCCGGACAGGCCGGGGAGCATCAGGTCGAGCAGCACCAGGTCGGCGCCACTGCGCTCGAACGTCTGCAACGCATCATGGCCGGTGCCGGCCACCTCGACCTCATAGCCCTCGCGTCGCAACATGTACGACAGCGCGTCCGAGAACGATTCCTCGTCCTCGACAACAAGGACTCGCGTCACGATCGTGATCCTTCCACCGGTCGGGGTTCGGCGTCGGTCGCTGTGTCGTCTTCGTGAGACGGCACTGACGATGGCTGATCGGAGTGAACGCGCGGTAGCCGGATGGTGAACGTCGATCCGGAGCCGACCGAGCTCCACACGGAGATCGCGCCGAGATGGTTGGTGACGATGTTCTTGACGATCGCGAGGCCGAGACCGGTGCCTCCGGTCGCGCGTGAGCGCGCCGGGTCGACCCGGTAGAAGCGTTCGAAGATGCGATCGCGCTCAGCCTCCGCGATGCCGATGCCCTGGTCGGTGACCGCGATGTCGACGCACGGGCGCGAATCGGCGTCGCGGGACGCGCGCGCCGACACCGCCACGCGGGTGCCGCTGCCGCTGTAAGCGATCGCGTTGTCGACCAGGTTGGCCACCGCGGTGGCGAGCTGTCCCTCATTGCCGCGCACCTGCAGCCCCGACGCGCACGAACTGGTCACCGTGATCGAAGCCTGCTCAGCGGCGAGGCGCGTCCGCTCGATGACCTCGGCGAGGACCGACCGGACGTCCACCTCGGCCGCGCCGGGCATCGGGTCTGCGCCTTGTACGCGGGACAGCTCCATCAGCT
>DATFTS010000412.1:0-2663 GCA_035261645.1 Jatrophihabitans sp.
GTGCTGTCGTCGGGCGGGACGTACACCAACACCACCTACTGCTGCGTCAACGGAACCTCGTCAGCCAACTACGGCAGCGAGTGGTACGCGTTCGACGCCGGGCCCGCGCGGTTCTACGTGCTGGACTCGGCGTGGGGCGACTCCAACGTCGGCACCGCGGACGTCTACAGCAACGACGCGGCCGCGCACTTCGCACCGGGCACGCCGGAATACACCTGGTTGCTCAACGATCTTCGCACGCACCCGTCCGCGCTCAAGTTCGCGTTCTCGCACTACCCGGTGTACTCCGACAGCCCCTCGCAGCCGTCGGACACCGCTCTGCAGGGCCCTGGCAAGCTCGAAGGGCTGCTCGGCCAGTACGGGGTCAACCTCTGGTTCAACGGCCACGCGCACATCTACGAGCGAAACAACCCGAGCGGGCCGGGCATGCCGGTCACCTACATCACGGGCGGCGGCGGATCCGCGCTGGGCTCGATCAGCGGGTGCCGCCCCTTCGATGCGTACGGGATCGGCTCGAAGACCGCATGCGGCGCGGCCACCAAGCCGACTTCCCCCACGCAGGTTTTCCACTTCCTGAAGGTCACCGTCTCCGGGACGACGGTGACGGTGACACCCACCGACGAGATGGGCCGCACGTTCGACGTCAAGACCTACGACTTCAGCAACGCGAAGGTCCCGGACACCGTCATCGACAGCGGGCCGGCCACGCTCACCAACGCCACCAGCGCGACCTTCGCATTCCACTCGACACTGAGTGGCGCGACGTTCATGTGCAGCCTCGACGGCGCTGCGGCTGCGCCGTGTGCGAGCCCGCGCGGGTACACCGGTTTGGTCGACGGTTCGCACACCTTCTCGGTGACGTCCACCAGCGGTGGAGCCACCGATCCCTCGCCGGCAACGGCGACATGGACGGTCAAGACCACGCCACCGGCCGCGCCGACCGGCCTGTCGGCATCCGTGCTGTCTGCTACCTCGATCTCGCTGTCGTGGACGGGCGTCACTGGCGCAGCCAGTTACGACATCATCCGAAACGGGACCACGATCGGCTCCGCGCCCGGGACGGCGTCTACCTATCTCGACAACACGGCCTCGCCGTCCAGCACGTACCACTATGTGATCGACGCTCGCGACGGCGCGGGCAACGTGTCCGCGCCCAGCAACCAGACCCCGAATGTCACCACACCCGCGGCGCCAGCCGGCCCGACCTTGGTGCAGAGCGCCGGCTCGTCGACGAAGACGGTCACCCTGCCAGGACCGAGTGCTCCCGGTGACCTCCTAGTCCTGTCGGCGGGCGTGTACACCGGCGCAAGCCAGCTGATCACCGGCGTCACCGATGGCAAGAACACGTGGACGAAGGCCAAAGCGCTGTTCGTCTCGGGCCAGTACTCCGACGGCGAGTTGTGGTACACCGCGAACGCCGCGTCCGTCAGCAGCGTCACCGTCACAACCGCCGCGTCCACGGTGGCCCTACGGGTTCAGGAGTTCAACGGCATCGTCGCGAGCAGCCCGCTGGACGCGGCCGGCGGCACCTCGGCCACCTCCACGTCAGCAAACTCGGGCGCGCTGACGCCCGCGGCAGCCAACGAACTCGCGGTGGGCTTCATCGCCGGCCATGCGAAGGCGCAGACCATCACGGTGACGTCTCCGGGGTACGCGGTCGATCCACAGCAGAGCACCGCAACGCCCAACCCGGTGTCGGTAGTCACCGGATCACAGGTCGTGACCTCAACCGCCGCGCAGAGCTTCGCCGGGACGTTCCCGACCGCGATGTACTGGGCTGCGGGCATCGCGCTGTTCAAGACATCGGCAGCGCCCCCGCCGCCACCTGATGATTTCTCGCTGTCAGCCTCACCCACCACGCTGACAGCCACCCAGGGCAGCACGTCAGGCAGCGCCACGATCACCGCGCCGCTGGTCAGCGGCAACCCGCAGACCGTTTCGCTCAGCGCGTCCGGCCTGCCGGCGGGAGCAAGCGCGTCCTTCAGCCCGCAGACGATCACCAGCAACGGCACCAGTTCGTCGACGATGGCGATCGCGACGACCGGGTCGACGCCTGCCGGCACCTACACGGTCACGGTTACCGGCACGGGTTCGGTGAGCCGCTCCACGACCTTGTCGCTGATCGTCAACCCGGTCGCGCAGAACGATTTCACCCTGTCGGCCGCGCCCACATCGATCACTGCGAGGCAGGGCGGGTCGTCCGGCTCGACCACCATCAGCGCCAACTTGACCAGCGGCAGCGTCGCCCAACAGGTGACCCTGAGCGCCAGTGGGTTGCCTGCGTCGGCTACCGCGACGTTCAGCCCTAGTGCGGTCATCAGCAGCGCCGGCGGCAGCGCGGCGCTGACCATCACCACGGGCAACGCGACGCCGTCCGGCACCTACCAGATCACCGTCACAGGCACGGGTACCACGACTCAGACGACGACCGTCGCACTGACCGTGACGGACAATGCGTTCACGGTCTCGGCGAACCCGGCCTCGGTGACGGCGACGCAGGGCGGTACGTCCGGGCCGTCGACGATCAGCACAGCTCTGACGACCGGCAGCTCCGCACAACAGGTGACCTTCAGTGCCAGCGGGTTGCCGTCCGGAGCAACAGCCGCGTTCTCGCCGACTGCCGTGACGAGTGACGGTGGCAGCTCGACGATGACGATCACGAC
>DATFTS010000413.1:0-3060 GCA_035261645.1 Jatrophihabitans sp.
CTCCAGCGCCGCGCGGGCCAGGTGCCCCCGGTTGACGTAGCGGGTAAGCCCGGCGATCACGCCGCGCGCGTCCGGACGCCAGTACGGCGCGAACAGCCCGGAGAACGCCGGGACGAAGTACGCGCCGCCGTTGTCGTCGACGCTGCGGGCCAGCGCCTCCACCTCGTCGGCGTCGCGGATGATGCCCAGGTTGTCGCGCAACCACTGGACGAGCGAGCCGGTGACCGCGATGGAGCCCTCTAGTGCGTAGACCGGTGCGTCGTCGGCGAGCGCGTAGCAGACCGTGGTGAGTAGGCCGTTCTCGCTGAGCACCTTCTCGGTGCCGGTGTTGAGGAGCAGGAAGTTGCCGGTGCCGTAGGTGTTCTTGGCCTCGCCCGGTGCGAGGCACGCCTGGCCGAACGTGGCGGCCTGCTGGTCGCCGAGGATCCCCGCGATCGGGACGCCGGCGAGCAGCTCCCGGCCATGCACCTTGCCGTAGACCTCGGCCGACGAACGGATCTCGGGCAGCATGCCGACCGGGATGCCCATCTCGTCCGCGATCTCCGGCACCCATTGCAGGGTGTCCAGATCCATGAGCAGCGTGCGCGAGGCGTTCGTCGCGTCGGTGACGTGCACGCCGCCGGTCAGGTTCCACACCAGCCAGCTGTCGATCGTCCCGAACGCCAGATCGCGCTGTCGCGCACCGTCGACGGTGTCGAGCAGCCAGCGCACCTTCGGCCCGGCGAAGTAGGTTGCGAGCGGCAGGCCGGTTCGCGCCCGATACCTGTCGGCGCCGCCGCCCAGCGCGCCGAGCTCGTCACAGATGGCCTGCGTGCGCGTGTCCTGCCACACGATCGCGGGCGCGATCGGCCGGCCCGTGCTGCGATCCCACACGACCGTGGTCTCGCGCTGGTTGGTGATGCCGATCGCGGCGACGTCCTCAGGTCGCAGTTGCGCCCGGGCGAGCGCCTCGGCGGCCACCGCCCGGGTGTTCGACCAGATCTCCATGGCGTCGTGCTCCACCCAGCCGGGGCGGGGGAAGCCCTGCCGGTGCTCGACCTGCGCGCGCGCCACAGGCCGGGCGTCGTGGTCGAAGAGGATGCAGCGAGTGGACGTCGTGCCTTGATCGATGGCTGCTACCACGGTGCTCACCTGCAGTAGCGTCGCATCTGGTGGGTGAGCAGCGCAGGCTCGAAGAGCCGAGACGATGAGGCTGGATCCGGCATACCGCGACGCGGCGTGGGAGCGGTTGCGCCGCGACGACTTCGACGTGGTGGTCATCGGCGGCGGGGTCACGGGAGCCGGCGCGGCTCTGGACGCGGCGACGCGCGGCCTCTCGGTGGCGCTGGTGGAGGCTCGGGACTGGGCTTCCGGCACGTCCAGCAGGTCGTCCAAGCTCTTCCACGGCGGTCTGAGGTACTTGGAGCAGCTGGAGTTCGGGCTGGTGCGCGAGGCGCTGCGCGAGCGGGAGCTGATGATCACCCGGCTGGCGCCGCACCTGGTGAAGCCGGTGCCGTTCCTCTATCCGCTGACGCATCGGCTGTGGGAGCGGCCCTACGTCGCGGCCGGGCTGCTGCTCTACGACACGATCGGCGGTGACAGCAGCCTGCCCGGCCAGAAGCATCTGTCCCGGCGCGCCACACTGCGGATGTTTCCGAGCCTGCGCGACGACGCGTTCGTCGGCGCCGTCCGCTACTACGACGCACAGGTCGACGACGCCCGGCACACGATGACGGTGGTGCGTACGGCTGCGCGCTACGGGGCGGTGGTCCGCTCGTCGACGCAGGCGGTCGGATTCCGGCGGGAATCCGATCGCATCGTCGGGGTCGACGTCCGCGACACCGAGGACGGCAGGGAGGCAACCGTCGCCGCCGGTGTCGTGCTGAACTGCACCGGGGTCTGGACGGACCAGCTCCAGGCGCTCTCCGGCAGCCCGGGTCGGTTCCGGGTGCGCGCATCCAAGGGCGTGCACGTGGTCGTGCCGCGGGAGAAGATCACCGGGGACGCCGGGCTCGTCCTGCGCACGGCGACGTCGGTGCTGTTCGTCATCCCGTGGAAGGCGCATTGGCTGATCGGGACGACCGACACCGACTGGAACCTCGACTTGGCGCATCCGGCGGCGACGAAGTCCGACATCGACTACCTGCTCGGCTGCGTCAACTCGGTGCTGGTCGCGCCCATCACGGCGGACGACATCGAAGGGGTGTATGCCGGGCTGCGGCCGCTGTTGGCCGGCGAGTCGGAGGAGACATCCGCGCTATCCCGTGAGCACGCGGTGGCCCGCGTGTCGCCCGGCCTGATCTCCATCGCTGGCGGCAAGTACACCACCTACCGGGTGATGGCCGCGGACGCGGTCGACGCCGGCGCTGAAGAACTCATCAGGCTCGTCCCGCCGTCGTGCACCGACCGGGTGCCGCTGCTCGGGGCGGACGGGTACTTCGCCATGCAGAACCAGATCGAGGCGCTGGCCACCGAGTACGGCCTGCATCCCTACCGGGTGCGGCACCTGCTCGACCGGTACGGCTCGCTGATCCGTGACGTGCTGCAACCCGGCCTTGCCGACGCGAGCCTGCGCGACACGGTGCCCGGGGCGCCGGATTATCTGATGGCCGAGATCAGATACGCGGTGACACACGAGGGTGCGCTGCATCTGGACGATCTGCTCGCCCGGCGCACTCACATCTCGATCGAGTACCCGCATCGGGGGGTGGAGTCGGCGCCGGCAGTCGCCGCGCTGGTCGGTGACGTGCTGGGTTGGTCCGAACAGCGGCGCGCCGACGAGGTGGCGACCTACGTGGCGCGCGTCGAGGCGGAGCGGGCTTCCCAGTCGCGTACAGACGACGCCGCCGCGGACGCAGTGCGCACCGCGGCACCGGAGATGCGCAACGCCCTGCTCAGTCCTCCGGTCGCAAGCACGTCTCGATCTCGCTGATCAGCGCTCGCCAGTCGTCGCGGTCGACGGACGGCTGGTCAAGGATCGCGAGGTCGGCTTCGAGCTTGCAGAACGTGGCCAGCTCGCGGACGAGGTCGGCGCCGGTCTCCGACGGTCGGCGCAGGTCGTAGGTCGCGTCCTCAGCGGGC
>DATFTS010000414.1:0-2730 GCA_035261645.1 Jatrophihabitans sp.
TTCCACGTGCGCTCAGCTGGCCGGGTGTACTTCAACACCACGCCGTTGGGACGGGCCGTCACCGGTACGTTGTTGGTGCGTGCGATGCAATCCGACGATGTGCACATCTGGGGCGACGGCTCGACCTTCAAAGGCAACGACATCGAGCGCTTCTATCGATACGGCTTGCTCACCAACCCAGCCCTGCGGATCTACAAGCCGTGGCTGGATGCTGCGTTCGTCACCGAGCTGGGCGGTCGCGCCGAGATGAGCCAATGGCTCATGGAACACGACCTGCCCTACCGCGACAGCAAGGAGAAGGCTTACTCCACTGACGCGAACATCTGGGGCGCGACGCATGAGGCAAAGACACTCGAGCATCTTGACGTCCCGCTCGAGACGGTCGAACCGATCATGGGCGTCCGGTTCTGGGACTCGTCAGTGCGGATCGAGGCCGAGGACGTGTCCGTGCGCTTCGCGGCCGGGCGGCCGGTCGCGATCAACGGCGTCGAGTACGACGATCCGGTCGCGCTGGTGCGTGAGGCGAATGCCGTCGGCGGACGGCACGGACTCGGCATGTCAGATCAAATCGAGAACCGCATCATCGAAGCCAAGTCCCGCGGGATCTACGAGGCGCCCGGGATGGCGCTGCTGTGGATCGGCTACGAGCGGCTGCTGAACGCCATCCACAACGAGGACACGATCGCCAACTACCACGCCGAAGGACGTCGGCTCGGGCGGTTGCTGTACGAGGGCCGATGGCTCGACCCGCAGTCGCTCATGCTGCGTGAGTCCATCCAGCGATGGGTCGCGTCATTGGTAACGGGTGAGGTGACACTGCGCCTGCGCCGCGGCGAGGACTATTCGGTGCTCGACACTCGAGGCCCGGCGCTGTCCTACCACCCCGACAAACTCTCCATGGAGCGCATGGAGAACGCGGCATTCGGACCGATCGACCGCATCGGGCAGTTGACGATGCGCAACCTCGACATAGCGGACTCGCGAGCGAAGCTGGAGCAGTACGCCACGTCCGGCGGCCAGCTGAGCCGCACCTACCTGTTCGAGGAGCTCGAGGCGGGCGGTATGGAAGAGGGTGGAGCCGACCAGATCGCGGCGAATCCGCACGCCGAGGCTCGGATAGGCGACGATGACACGGTGCTGGATCTCGCTGCGCTGGAGTACGGCGTTGACTGACCGTCGAGGATCCTTCCCCATGCGAGCACACCGATGAGCGCCGGCGCCCAGAGGCATCAACTGTGGGGCGGCAGATTCACAGGTGGGCCGTCGGAGGCCCTCGCCAAGCTGTCCGTCTCGGTGCATTTCGATTGGCGGCTCGCTCATTACGACATCGCGGCGTCAAAGGCGCACGCACGGGTCTTGCACGGCGCGGGCCTGCTCTCCGATGACGAGGCGACCCGGCTGCTGCTGGCGCTTGACGAGATCGACGCCGCGGTGGCGAGCGGGGAGTTCCGTCCGACGATTGCGGACGAGGACGTGCACACCGCGCTCGAGCGCGGGCTGCTGGAGCGCCTCGGTGCGCTCGGCGGCAAGTTGCGGGCCGGGCGGAGCCGTAACGACCAGGTCGCGACCGACCTACGCCTTTACCTGCGCCACAACGTCCGCGCGATCGCGCAGGCGGTCGTCGACCTCGAGGCCGCGTTGATCGCACAGGCCGAGCGACACGAGGGCGTGCCCATGCCAGGCATGACGCATCTGCAGCATGCACAGCCCGTGCTGCTGGCGCATCACCTGCTTGCTCACGTGCACGCCCTTGCTCGCGACGTTCAACGGCTTCAGGACTGGGACAAGCGGGCTGCCGTGTCTCCGCTCGGCGCCGGCGCGCTCGCCGGGTCTTCGCTTCCGCTGGACCCCGAGGCGGTCGCTCGCGAGCTCGGTTTCGACCGGCCGGCAGCGAACTCGATAGACGCCGTTTCCGACCGTGACTTCGCTGCGGAGTTCCTGTTCGCATCCGCACTTCTCGGCGTGCACCTCAGCCGGATCGGCGAGGAGATCATTCTCTGGGCAACGCCGGAGTTCGGCTGGGTCCGGCTCGACGACGCATGGTCGACCGGGTCCTCGATCATGCCGCAGAAGAAGAACCCGGACATCGCCGAACTCGCTCGCGGGAAGTCGGGCCGGTTCATCGGCAACCTCACCGGGCTGCTGGCGACGCTGAAGGGGCTGCCGCTCGCCTACGACCGTGACCTGCAGGAGGACAAGGAACCGGTCTTCGACACCGTCGATCAGCTGCTGACCCTGCTGCCCGCGGTCAGCGGGCTGGTGGCCACGTTGACTTTCGATCGGCAGCGACTTGCGGCTGCTGCGCCGGCCGGATTCGCCTTGGCGACCGACGTCGCCGAGTGGCTGGTGCGGCAAGGTATCCCGTTCCGCGACGCCCATGAGATCAGCGGGGCTGTCGTTTCGTACTGCGAGGAACGCGGCCTGGACTTGCCGGATCTGACTGACGATCAGCTGGCTGACGTGGATCCGCGCTTGCGTCCCGAAGTCCGAGGGGTGCTGTCGGTGGAGGGCGCATTGCGCTCGCGCGCTGCGGTTGGCGGTACGGCGCCGCAGCGGGTTGCCGAGCAGCTGGCGGCCCTGGGCCAACTTGTCCACGACCAAGCCGCGTGGGCCGGCGACAACTCGTAGGTCGGTGAGCATCGATCGCGACCGGCTCGCGCAGCCGGCCCTCGTCATCGCGCCCCGCATGCTGGGCGCGGTGGTGGCGTCGGACGTCGGGGGACAGCGAGT
>DATFTS010000415.1:0-3540 GCA_035261645.1 Jatrophihabitans sp.
GGCGCCGGCCGAGCAGGTCCGCGATGCGACCGCCGAACGGGAGCAGCGCGCCGAACGCGACGACGTAGGCGGTGATGATCCAGGCAAGCGCGCCGCCGGACATGTGCAGTGCAGACCCGATCTTGGGCAGTGCGATGTTCACGATGGAGGCGTCAAGCACCACCATGAACTCCGAGGCGGCCAGCATGAGCAGCCCGAGTTGGCGGCGGTCCTTGCCGTGAGTCCGCGAAGTAAGTGAGGCGGTGACAGGTGCGACGACCCTCGGGCCGGTTCCCGACGAAGAGATGAGCGTGGCGGTCATGGGAACTCCTGGTGATTGGGTGACACTACGTGAATAGTATTCACAATATGATGATGCGATACGATGTGTCAATAGGTCCCGCCAGCGAGAAGGAGTCGCATGCACCCGACACGCAGAGAGCGGTACCGGCAGCAGACGATCGACGAGATCAAAGCGATCGCGATGAAGCAGCTCGTCGAGAGCGGTGAGGCCGCGGTTTCGCTGAATGGGATCGCGAAAGAGATGGCGATGTCGCCCGGGGCGCTGTACCGGTACTTCGACAATCGCGATGACCTACTTGCCGACCTCGTCGTCGACGCGTACAACGACCTGGCCGAGCACCTACAGGCCGCGGCGACCGCGTCCGACCCCACGGAGCGGCTGCGGGCCGTCGCTCAGGGCTACCGCGAATGGGCATTGCACAGCCCGAACACCTACCGGCTCATCTTCGAATCGGTCAGCGGTTCTGGGCTGACTTTGGCGGCCGATCGGGTTGTGCCTGCTGCCCGACGCAGCATGAACGTGTTCCTCCACGCCATCGCCGCCGCGGCCACCATCACTGACCTACCCGTCGACGACACACTCCGCGATGAGTTGACCCGCTGGGGTAACCGAGCCGAGCATCCTGAGCTGCCCGTCGCCGTCCTCTACCTCGGCCTCACGACGTGGACGCGACTGCACGGACTGCTCAGTCTGGAGATCGGGAACCATCTGGCCGCCACCGGCATCAGCGCCGACCTCCTCTACGGGACCGAGATCGACACCCTGATGCGGACGATCGCCCCCGAGCCAGTTCTTCAGGCGCCGTTGGACTCTGGCGCATCATGAGGCACGGCGCTGCGTTCGGCGAACACCTCGCGCGCGATGCGGTAGCTGTCGAACGCGCGCGCCGCGCCGGCGTAGGCCTCGATGTGGATGAATGTTTCGACGATCTGTGCCGGCGTGACGCCGTTGTTGAGCGCGATGCGCAGCTGGCCACGCAGCGGCTCCAGGGTGCCGAGTGTGGCAGCGATGGTCACTGAGACGATCGCTCTGGTCGGTAGATCGAGGACGTCGGTGCGCGGCCAGGCGTCACCGAAGGTGTGCGTTGTTGCCAGGCGGGTGAAGTCGCTGGCGTTGGTCGGTTCGCCGGGGCGGGGCTCGAGGAAGGGCTCCAGCCGGCTGCCGAGCAGCTGAGCGGCGGTCTCGAGTGCGGCAGCGTAGGCAGCATGCGGGTCGTTGGTTGTCATCGTGACGCCTCCCGGAGCGGGGACAGCTGCTTTCGGTTTCTTGTTTGGTCTATTTGGCTGCTAGTGGCAGCGCAACCGGGTAGTCGGCGCCGAAGTCGGCTGAGGCCGAGACGGCCTGCCAGGTGCCCGCTTCGTCGATCTGGCGATGCGCGTAGTCGAGCGCCATGCGCGCCGCGTCCGCGCCAAGCAGGAGGTGGCTGGGCAGGGGGTCGTGCTTGACGAGGGCGACGAGGATCTCGGCGGCGCGATCCGGGTCACCTGCTGGACCGCCGCTGGTGCGAAGCTGGTTGGCGAACGCGCCGACGCTTGCCTGGTAGTCGTCCGGCACGTCCTGGATCTGCATCGATGCTCCGGCCCAGTCGGTCGCGAACCCGCTGGGTTCGACGGTGACGTATCGGATGCCTAGCGGGCCAGTCTCGGCTGCGAGGACGCGGGTCAGGCCGTCCACGGCGAACTTCGCCGCCTGATACGAGCCGAGTCCGGCGGTGCCTCCGACGCGGCCGCCGATTGAGGAGAACTGGATGATGATTCCCTCGCCTTGCGTCTTCAGCAGCGGTAGCGCGGCCCTCGAGACGTTGTAGACACCCCAGAAGTTGGTCTCGAACTGACGGCGGAAGTCGTCCTCTGGTGCCGCCTCGATCGGGGCGAGGTTGGCGTAGCCGGCGTTGTTGACGACCACATCGATGCGGGCGAAGCGTGCCTTGGCGGCGTTCAGCGCCGCGACCGCCGCGGCGGCGTCGGTGACGTCGAGTGCGACCGGGAAAACCCGCTCGCCGTACTGCTCGACGAGGTCGGCCAGCTGCTCGGGCTTGCGGGCGGTGGCGGCAACCTGGTCGCCCGCCTTCAGTGCAGCGGTGGCGAGTGAGCGGCCGAAGCCACGAGAGGAACCGGTGATGAACCATGTGAGAGTAGCCATGGACTTAGTACAACACGGTTGCGCTAATAGTGCAACCGAGTTGCGCTATGATCAAAGCATGGCCACGCCACAGTTCGAGCGCGCGAGAAGCGCCGACGCCAAACACATCCGCGAAGCGGCGATCCTTGACGCCGCGGAACGCCTAGCCAGCGAGCGGGGCGTGCGAGACGTCACCCTTACGGACATCGCTGCAGGCGTCGGCATGCACAAGTCGACGATGCTGCGCTACTTCGAAACCCGCGAAGAGATCTTTCTGCGCCTGTCCGCGGATGGATGGGTGGAATGGTCACGGACCGTCCAGGCGCAGCTCAGCGAGCTTGCGCCCAAAGTCGAACGCCAGCCCTCGGTCAAGCGCCGAGCGCGCGCCATCGCCGGCGTACTAGCCGAAACGCTCGTCGCTCGGCCGTTGTTCTGCGACCTGCTCGCGCACACGCCGCTCAATCTCGAGCGCGGCGTGTCCTTCGAATCCGTCCGCGGCTTCAAGCTGAGCACTATCGCCGCGTCGAGGGCGGTCGGCGACGCGCTACGCCAGGCGCTCCCGCTCAGCCGGGCGCAGGCCGTCAACACGGTAGCCACAGCTACCGGCATGGCCGGTGCACTGTGGCAGATGGCGGCGCCGGGCACCCAGCTACGCCGTTTCTACGAGGCCGATCCCGAACTTGCTCACGCCGTGGTTGATGTCGGCCCCAGGCTCACCGACATCCTGACCGCCTTGCTCACCGGATACGCCGGCGAACACTGAAAGACAGCACCGGTTGATTCCCCCGGACGGGGGATTACCGCCACCCCGATTTCCGTCGAGCATTTACATCAGGCGACACGGCTGGTCGGCATCCTGACCGCCCGCTGACCACTCGCGAGATCCATCTCTAGTTCGTTAGGGAGCTGATCACATTGACACCGGTAAACGACAGCTACGACTTCGTCGTCGTGGGTGCCGGCACGGCTGGCTGTGTGATTGCGGCCCGACTGTCCGAGGACGAGAGCGCACGCGTGCTGCTGCTGGAGGCAGGCAGCGGCCAGCCCTCGTCGGTGATGGCTGTGCCGCCTGCGTGGCCGAGATTGCAGGGTACGTCCGCGGACTGGGCAGACACGACGGTGGCGCAGGCCGCAAC
>DATFTS010000416.1:0-3161 GCA_035261645.1 Jatrophihabitans sp.
CGCTGCTCGGGCTACCGCCGAGCTCGAGGGAGATCAGATGGTCTTCCTCGTAATCGCCCGTCCGCTGATCGCCGTGGAATGCGTAGCCCGCAGCTAGCTGGTTGATCTTCAGCGTGGTGGTGTAGCTGGAGGGCGGACGCACGGTCGCGGTGTAGCCGGGCACGCAGATCGTGGAGTGAATGTTGCCCTGCGTCACGTGTGGGTCGGTCGCGCCGGGTGTAACCGCGTGGTCGGGCAACACGATGCCGCTGCCGGCCACCACCAGCGATGGTCGCGCCGACTGTCGTACCGCGACGCGGTGCGGCTGACGAGTCGGCGAGCTCGTCGCAGCGGTCGGTCCCGTGGAGTTAACACGATCCGGAGCGCCAGAGTTGGCCGAGGGCGTGCCTCTAGGCGCCGTGTGGTGCGTCGCCAAGATGACAACGAGCAAGACGAGACAGAAGCCCGCGACCTGCCACCACCGCAGCCGACGAAAGAAGGACATGCTGCCGTCGAACCCCCCAGCGTGACACTTGCAGCACACGAAAGGCCCGGATGTGATCAATACCCGGGCCTTCACGCGCGATACAGGTGCAACCAAGCACCCGCGCGGCCATCCTCGATGCCCCCCGTCTTACAAGCCCTGCTGGGATCGCGGGAGCCGCGCGGTCGACTCCTCACTGCGGAGTCAGTGACATGATCACCCATCCCTGCTGTGGAAAGCAGCGGTCTTAAGTCCCGACCTAGCGCTGGGGGCGTCGGACCAGGGGGTTCCACTGGCGCGATGTTCCGGTGCTCGCGGCATCGTCCTATTGCGGACAGCAGTGCAAGACGGACTGCGGTGCAACGACGCTGGAAGCCAGAACGACTGGGGAAGCGGGAGACACGGCATGGGGACGATCACGACCTCCGACGGCACGGAAATCTTCTTCAAGGACTGGGGTACGGGCCAGCCGATCGTCTTCAGCCACGGCTGGCCACTGTCGGCCGACGACTGGGACACTCAGATGCTGTTCTTCCTGGCGCACGGGTTCCGCGTCATCGCGCACGACCGGCGAGGGCACGGCCGGTCGACGCAGACGGGCGACGGGCACGACATGGACCACTACGCCGACGATCTTGCCGCGCTGACGGAGCATCTCGATCTCCACGACGCCGTGCACGTCGGCCACTCAACCGGCGGCGGCGAGGTAGCGCACTACATTGGCCGTCACGGCGAGAGCCGAGTCGCCAAAGCCGCCCTTATCAGCGCGGTGCCGCCACTGATGGTGCAGACGGAGGCAAACCCCGGCGGCCTGCCCAAGCAGGCGTTCGACGACCTGCAGGCGCAGCTCGCATCCAATCGCGCGAAGTTCTATCAGGCGCTGGCGTCCGGACCGTTCTACGGTTACAACCGGCCAGGCGCGCAGCCTTCCGAGCCGATCATCCACAACTGGTGGCGCCAGGGCATGATGGGTGGCGCGAAGGCGCACTACGACGGCATCGTCGCCTTCTCCCAGACCGACTTCACCGACGACCTGCAGAACATTTCGGTACGGGTGCTGGTGATGCACGGCGATGACGATCAGATCGTTCCCTACGCCGACTCCGCGCCACTGACGGCCCAGCTTCTGAAGAACGGAACACTGAAGACCTACAGCGGTTTCCCGCATGGCATGCCGACCACCCAAGCGGACACCATCAACGCCGACTTGCTCGCCTTCATCCGATCATGAGGCCGGTCAACCCCTGATCTTTAGCGATTGTTCACCCCCTTGAATGGGTTTCGGTTGGCCGTCCCGGGGGTGTAATCATGTTCCAGTCACCTCATCGCAAAGCGAGATCACTAGCGCCCTAGACCTACGCCGTGGCCGGCATGGGCCGCTGACTCGGAGGGATCTGGGACGTTGGCAGCTCATGCGGTCGAATCGAGTTCGCCCGCGTCCACGGCTGGAGCGACCGCCAAGCCAAGGCCCCGGCGACGACGACCGGACATCGAAGGGCTGCGGGCAGTCGCCGTACTGCTCGTCATCGCTGATCACCTTGCCTCCGAACCTGCAGGTGGCTTCATCGGTGTCGACGTGTTCTTCGTCATCTCCGGCTTCCTGATCACCGGATTGCTGGTGCGCGAGGCGCGCGCGACCGGACGGATCTCGCTGCTGAACTTCTACGGCCGCCGGTTCAGGCGGATCGTGCCGGCGGCCGTCCTCGTGCTTGCGGTAACTGCCTACGCCGCACACCTGATCTTCATCGCCGCGCGGGCTGACAAGGTGCGCACCGATGCATTGTTCGCCGCGGTGTTCGGGGCGAACTGGCACTTCGCGGCGACCGGGACCGACTACTTCCAGCAGGGCGTCACCGTCTCGCCGTTGCAGCACTACTGGTCGTTGTCCGTCGAGGAGCAGTTCTACGTCCTCTGGCCGTGGGTCGTCCTCCTGCTTGTGCTCGCCGAGCGACGGCTGGCCCGGCGCGTCGGCCCCGCGCTGACGTTGGGTGTCACCATGGCGCTCACCGCGGTGTCGTTCGAGTGGGCAGTGCACGAATCTGGCCGGTCACCGGTGGCCGCGTACTTCTCGTCCTTCGACCGCGCCTGGGAACTCGGCGTCGGTGCGTGCCTGGCTGTACTGTCGGCGGCCCTCAACCGGCTCCCTGCCTGGTTGCGCCCACCCCTCGCCTACAGCGGCCTTGCGGCGATCGCCGTCGCCGCGGTCACGATCACCTCGACGTCGACGTTCTCGCCGCCGTGGGCCGCGGTGGCGGTGGGCGGCGCGGCCCTGGTGATCATGGCCGGTAGCGGCGCGCAGTCCTACCGCTACCTCTGGGTGCTGACGAACCCGCTGGCCACCTGGATCGGTGCGCTGTCGTACTCGCTGTACTTGTGGCACTACCCGGTGATCATCTTCGCCCAGACTCTAGTCGCTCGACGCGACGCCGGCTTCTATCTCGGCGTGTGCGCCGTCACCGTCGCCCTATCCGTCGTGTCGTACTACGTGATCGAGAATCCGATCCGCCGCTCGTCGCTGTTCGCGCCGCGTTCTCAGCGGCCAGCTCATGTGCTGCGGATGAGTAGTGGTCGGGCCCGTCGCGCTGATCGGAGCGCACGGTTGCGGGCGGGCGTCGTCGCCGCGGCGGTGGCCATGGTCGCGGCGGTGCTCACGGTGTCTGCAGCGCGAGAAGGGGCGTCCAGGCGCCCGATCGCCTTC
>DATFTS010000417.1:0-8062 GCA_035261645.1 Jatrophihabitans sp.
GGTTAGGAGGACAGCTGCCGTGGTTGTGAGGGCAGCTGCCGTGGTTGTGCGGACAACCGTGCAGCGGGCGGATAGATTCGGCGCGTGGCTGACAGTGCTGATGTCATCGTCGTCGGGGCCGGGCTGGCCGGGCTGGTCGCCACCTACGAGCTGATCAGCGCCGGCAAGCGCGTCCTCGTCCTCGACCAGGAGAACCGCAACAACCTCGGCGGGCAGGCCTTCTGGTCGCTCGGCGGGCTGTTCCTCGTGGACAGCCCGGAACAGCGGCGGATGGGCGTGCATGACTCCTACGACCTGGCGCTGCGCGACTGGCTCGGCTCGGCCGGGTTCGACCGCGAGCGCGAGGATCACTGGCCGCGAAAATGGGCGCAGGCGTACGTCCGGTTCGCCGCCACCGAGAAGCGCGACTACCTCCACGGCCTCGGGCTGCGGTTCACGCCCGTCGTCGGCTGGGCCGAGCGCGGCGGCGGGACGGCGGACGGGCACGGCAACTCGGTCCCGCGCTTCCACCTGACGTGGGGGACCGGCCCGGAGGTCGTCCGGATCTTCGCCGAGCCGGTCCTCGCCGCCGAGCAGCGCGGGCTGGTGACCTTCCGGTTCCGGCACCGCGTCGACGACCTCCTGGTCGAGAACGGCGCAGTGATCGGCGTGCGGGGCACCGTCCTTGCCGACACCGACCTCGCGCGCGGCAAAGCGTCGCCGCGCGTCGGCGTCGGCGACTTCGAACTTCGGGCGAGCGCGGTCGTCGTCACGTCCGGCGGGATCGGCGGCAACCACGACCTGGTGCGGAAGAACTGGCCGGTCGACCGGTTCGGGCCGCCGCCCGAGACGATGATCTCCGGCGTGCCCGCGCACGTGGACGGGCGGATGCTCGAGATCACCGAGCGCGCCGGCGCGAACATCGTCAACCGCGACCGCATGTGGCACTACACCGAGGGCATCGTCAACTGGGACCCGATCTGGCCCGACCACGCGATCCGGATCATCCCCGGCCCGTCCTCACTCTGGCTGGACGCCAATGGCAAGCGGCTGCCGCCGCCGAACTTCCCGGGCTTCGACACCAACGCGTCGATGAAGGCGATCCTGGCCGCGGGCGCGGACTACTCCTGGTTCGTGCTCGACCAGACGATCATCGAGAAGGAGTTCGCGCTCTCCGGCTCGGAGCAGAACCCGGACGTCACTGGCAAGGATCTCAAGCTGACGGTCAAGAGCCGGCTGGCGAAGGGTGCGCCGGGTCCGGTCGAGGCGTTCAAGCAGCAGGGTGTCGACTTCGTCGTGGCAGACAACCTCCGAGACCTTGTCGACGGCATGAACAAGATCGCCCGCGGGCCGCGACTGGACTACGAGCAGGTGCTTGCTGTGGTCGAGACGCGTGACGCGCAGGTGGGCAACAGGTTCGGCAAGGATGCGCAGTTGATGGCGATCACCAACGCGCGTCAGTACCGGGGCGACCGGCTCACCCGGGTGGTGACGCCGCACCGGCTGCTCGATCCGGCGCACGGCCCGCTCATCGCGGTGCGGTTGAACATTCTGACTCGCAAGACATTGGGTGGCCTCGAGACGAACCTGGATTCGCAGGTCATCCGCCCGGACGGCTCGGTGTTCCAAGGTCTCTACGCCGCAGGCGAAGTGGCCGGCTTCGGTGGCGGGGGCGTGCACGGCTACAACGCGCTCGAAGGCACCTTCCTCGGCGGCTGCATCTTCTCCGGACGGGCCGCGGGCCGGGCGCTCGCGCGGACGCTGTGATGACCCGCACCGCGCTCGTCACGGGCGCGTCGTCAGGTATCGGCGCGGCCACCGCGCGTGCGCTCGCCGAACGCGGATGGACGGTGTACGGGACGAGTCGCAAACCGGACGCGCTGGACCAGCCGATTCCTGGCGTGCAGTACCTCCCGCTCGACCTCACCGACGAGGCCAGCATCGACGCATGTGCCGAGGCCGCGGGCGATGTGGACGTGCTGGTGAACAACGCCGGCGAGAGCCAGAGCGGGCCGCTGGAGGAGTTACCGATGGACGCCGTTGAGCGGCTGTTCCAGGTCAACGTCTTCGGTGCCATCCGGCTCACCCAGTTGCTGTTGCCTGGCATGCGCGAGCGCGGCTACGGCCGCGTTGTCATGGTCGGCTCGATGCTGGCGAGTTTCCCGCTGGCCTACCGCTCGTCGTATGTGGCGACGAAGGCCGCGATCAAGGGCTTCGCCACCGCGGCCCGCCGCGAGGTGTTGCGGTACGGCGTGGGCGTCACCACCGTCGAGCCCGGATCGATCAACACCGGCATCGGCACCCGTCGGACGCATTACCTCGCGGAGGGTTCGCCCTATGCGGACGAGTACCGCACCATGATCGCGAAGCTGGACGCCAACGAACGCAGCGGCATCTCCGCCGAGCAGGTTGCCGTCACGATCGGCAAGGCGATCGACGCCGATCCGCCGCGGTCGTTCTACGCGGTGGGCAGCAACGCACCGTTCGTCTTCGCGCTGCGTCGGGTCGTTCCGCGCGCGACCGTCGAGCGGATGGTCGCCCGCCGGCACGGTCTGCGCTAGAACCTGGATTTTCAGCGAAAGGCGTCGATGCCCGTCAACTGCGAGCCGAGCACGAGGGTGTGCACTTCGTGCGTGCCTTCGTAGGTGTAGACCGTCTCGAGGTTCACGGCGTGGCGCAGCACGGGGTACTCGGTGGTGATTCCACTGCCGCCGAGGATCGAGCGCGCTTCGCGGCAGATGGCAAGTGCTGAGCTGACGTTCGCGAACTTGCCGAAACTGACCTGATAGGACGTGATCCGCCCGGCGTCCTTGAGCTCACCGAGGCGACGCGCGGTGAGCTGGCTCTGCTGCAGGCTGACGGCAAGGTCGGCCAGCTTCTTCTGCGTGAGTTGGAAGCCCGCGATCGGCTTGCCGAACTGGGTGCGCGAGGTGGAGTAATCCAGCGTCGCGGCGAGCGCGTCGCGCGCCGCGCCGGTGACACCCCAGACGATGCCGAAGCGCGCCTCGGTGAGGCAGCCGAGGGGCGCCTTCAACCCGGTCGCCTCCGGCAGCCGGTTGGCCTCGGGTACCCGCACTCCGTCGAGGATCAGCTCACTTGTCACCGACGCGCGCAGGGAGATCTTGTGGTGCACGTCCTGGGTGGTGAAGCCTGGCGTGCCCTTCTCGACGAGGAACCCGCGCACACCCTCCTCGGTCCGCGCCCACACCACGGCCACGTCCGACAACGAGCCGTTGGTGATCCACATCTTGGTACCGGAGAGCAGCCAGTCGTCGCCGTCGCGCACCGCGCGCGTCCGCATCGAACCCGGGTCCGACCCGGAGTCGGGCTCGGTCAATCCGAAGCAGCCGATCAGCTCGCCCTTCGCCATGCCGGGCAGCCAACGCTGCTTCTGCTCCTCACTCCCGTAGGCGTAGATCGCGTACATGGCGAGCGATCCCTGGACACTCACGAGCGAGCGCAGTCCGGAGTCGACCGCCTCCACCTCGGCGCACACCAACCCGTACTGCGAGGCCGTCGACCCCTGGCAGCCGTAGCCGTGCAGGTGCATCCCCAGCACGCCCAGCGCTCCGAACTCCTGCGCGAGCTCACGAGCCGGCAGGGTGCCGTCCTCGAACCAGGTCTGGATGTTCGGGCGCAGCCTGTCGTTGGCGAATTTGCGCACCGTGTCGCGCAGCAGGCGGTCGTCGTCGGAAAGCTCGTGGTCGAGGTCGAGCAGATCGAGGCGGTCGAGAGCGTCGTTCATGGCCCAGACGCTACGCCGTGGCCGAGGGCGAACGAGTCGGTGTCCGCGGCGCCGTAACGGTGGCGGCGACGACCGTAACCCGCGCAGATGGCTACGCTTCCGGGTGAGCGCAAGGACGCATGGAGGAGAGCCCCGGTGCCGCAGCCGCTGGACTTCGACCCGATCGAGCGCGCCGGCGAACTCTGGCAGCAGCATTGGCCGGACGAGTCGCCCGACGTGTACGCGTCCATGCGCGCCGTCACGTCGATCATGCGCGCGCACCAGATCCTGATCGGTGAGCTCGACGCGATGCTGCGACCGCTCGGCATCACGTTCAGCCGCTACGAAGCGCTGGTGCTGCTGGTCCACTCGCAGGAGGGGGCGCTGCCGCTGTCGAAGATCGGCGAGCGGTTGCAGGTGCACGCGACATCGGTCACGAACGTCATAGACCGGCTCGAAGCGGCTGGGCTGGTGCGCCGCGAGCCGAACCCGCGCGACGGCCGCGGCACCCTGGCCGTCATCACCGACGAGGGACGCAAGGTGGCCGAGAAAGCGACGGCGGAGTTCAACAACGCGCGGTTCGCGATGTCCGCCCTGCCACTCGACGACCTCGAGCGGCTCTCCGCCATCCTGCGGGCGCTACGGGTCGACGCCGGGGACTTCCGCCAGAAGGGCTGAGCGCGTCGCGGCCAGCATGCTAGGGCGGGTCGCCAACCGTCCGTAGCGTGACGCTCATGTGGCATGACTTGTTCGTCGAGCAGATCCCGATCGTCGAGAAGCTGCTTCGCACCGTGATCGTCTACGCCGTTGTCACCGTGCTCATCCGGGTGGCCGGCAAGCGTGGCCTGGCCGGGCTGAACACCCTTGACATCGCCGTGGTGTTCCTGCTGTCCAACGTCGTGCAGAACGCGATCATCGGCAGCGACAACAGTCTGATCGGCGGGGTCATCGGCGCGGTGACGCTCGTGGCCGTCAACTCGGTGCTCAACCGGCTGGCGCTCTACAGCGACTTCTTCGCGCGCATCTTCGACGGCTCGCCGACAGAAGTGATCCGCGACGGCGTCATCCTCGAGGGAGCGCGACGGGTAGGGCTGCGGAAGGCCGACCTCGAGCGGGCCGTGCGCCTGCAGAACGGCGATGACATCTCTGAGGTGAGGTCGGCCGTCTTCGAGCCGTCCGGCCACTTGATCGTGACGCTGCGGCTCGACGAGCAGAGCGCCACCAAAGGCGATGTGGATCGGCTCACCGCGCAGCTGAAGCGCATCGAGCAGGCGCTTGCCGCGCGCGCTTGACCACGCCGGTCAGGCGTCGGCGCCGACCCGCGCCTGGGACGAGACCAACTGCGCCTCGAGGACGATGTTGTAGTTGTAGTCGACGCCGTTGTGTTCGGCGCAGGTGATCACCACGACCCGATTCGGCACCCGCTGGTTCATGACCCGGTCGATGTTGCCGAGCTGGTACTTGTCCACGCCGAATGACTTGCGCACCACGTAGCCGAGCGTGCCGGTGGGTGTTTGCAGCGTGATCCGCGCGCCCAGCAGGCTCTTTGCGGGGAAGATCGGCACGCCGTCGTAGGTGGCCCGCTTGGCGCGAAGCACGTCGCGCGTGGCTCGGCTCGAGGCTGCGTTCAGCACTTCCTGCGGGTCCTCGGCCCACGAGTGGCCCAGCACGTAACTGGTCGCCGTATGGCTGCCGGGCTTGAAGCCGAAGCCGTCGCGCACCCAGCAGACGGTGTGGCGCTGGTCGCCGGGCGGGTCGAGCGGGAAGATCGCCGGCATTGCGCAGACCCGTGCGCGGATCGTGAAGCCGCGGCCGGAGATCACGAACGACGTCGGCGCGGCCGGCGCGACGAAATCGTGCGCAACGGTGCGGCGCACGGGCGCCGCGGGCGGCGGCGGTTGCGACGTTTGTACCGCCACTGACGGTGTGAGCGTCGGCGACGGGGTTGCGGCTGCGGCCGGGCGATGCCCGTGCTCGGCGTTGCTGACGATGACGGCGACACCGGCTCCCGCGAGCAGCGCCACGGCACCCCCTGCGGCGAGCAGGCGGCGGCGAGTGAGGCTGCGCAGGTCCATGAGTTCTCTCAGGATAGGGGCGATCAGCGCCAACGTGATCACCCCGGGGAGTAGCATTTACTAGGACGTCCTAGTAAATTGGTAGGAGATAGCAGCCAACCGGGCGAGGCCCACAACCTTAAGGTCGACGCATGGACACAGGCGAGAACGCGGAGCAGATCGCGGCCGGGCGGGAACGCTGGCAGGCCCGCTACGACGCCGCGTCCAAGGTCGAGCGGGACTTTACGACGCTGTCCGGCGACCCCGTCGAGCCGGTGTACGGGCCCACCGGCCCGGACGAGCGGATCGAGCGGATCGGCTGGCCGGGGGAGTACCCGTTCACTCGCGGCATCTACGCCACCGGCTACCGCGGCAAGCCGTGGACGATCCGTCAGTTCGCTGGCTTCGGCAACGCGCGGCAGACGAACGAGCGCTACAAGATGATCCTCGCCGAGGGCGGCGGCGGCCTGTCGGTTGCCTTCGACATGCCGACGCTGATGGGTCGCGACTCGGACGATCCGCGCTCGCTCGGCGAGGTGGGGCACTGCGGGGTGGCGATCGACTCGGCCGCGGACATGGAGATCCTCTTCGACGGCATCGACCTCGCAGACACCACGACGTCGATGACGATCAGCGGGCCGGCCGTCCCGATGTTCTGCATGTACGTCGTGGCTGCCGAGCGCCAGGGCGCGGACACGTCCGTGCTTAACGGCACGCTGCAGACGGACATCTTCAAGGAGTACATCGCCCAGAAGGAGTGGATCTACCCGCCCGAGCCGCACCTGAAGCTCATCGGCGACCTCATGGAGTACGTCGACGCGAACATCCCGGCGTACAAGCCGCTGTCGGTGTCCGGCTACCACATCCGGGAGGCCGGATCGACTGCGGCGCAGGAACTCGCCTTCACCCTCGCCGACGGTTTCGGCTACGTGGAGCTCGGCAAGTCACGCGGCATGGACGTCGACCGGATCGCGCCCGGGCTCTCGTTCTTCTTCGACGCGCACATCGACTTCTTCGAGGAGATCGCGAAGCTGCGCGCCGCGCGCCGCATCTGGGCCCGGTGGATGCGCGACGTCTACGGAGCCAAGACCGAGCGGGCGCAGTGGCTGCGCTTCCACACGCAAACCGCAGGCGTGTCCCTGACCGCCCAGCAGCCGGACAACAACATCGTCCGCACCGCCATCGAGGCGATGGCGGCCGTGCTGGCGGGGACGAACTCGCTGCACACGAACGCGCTCGACGAGGTGCTCGCGCTGCCGTCGCAGAAGGCGGCGCAGATCGCGTTGCGCACCCAGCAGGTGATCGCGGAGGAGACCGGCGTTCTCAACGTGGCCGACCCGCTCGGCGGATCTTGGTACGTAGAGGCGCTGACCGACAAGCTGGAGGCCGAGGCTGAGGCCATCTTCGCCCGGATCAAGGAGATGGGCGGCGACGGCACCATCACCTCGGGCCTGTTGCGCGGCATCGACGAGGGCTGGTTCATCGGCGAGATCGCCGACTCGGCGTTCAACTACCAGATCGCCGTCGAGAAGGGCGAGAAGAAGGTCGTCGGTGTCAACACGCTGACGCGCGACGTCGGCGAGCCACTCGAGATCCTCAGGGTGTCGCACGAGGTGGAGCTGGAACAGCGGGCAGTTGTCGCGCAACGGCGGGCAGCGCGCGATCAGGACGCTGTGGATTCGGCGCTGGGCCGAATGGTCGAGGACGCGCGCGCCGACCGAAACACCGTGCCGGCGATGCTCGACGCCGTCCGCGCCGAAGCCACGCTCGGCGAGATCTGCAACGCGTTCAAGCCGCTCTGGGGCGAGTACCGCGAACCCGCCCGCTTCTGAGCGCTCTCACTTTCTCGAGTTGTCCGCGCTTCCGGCCGCCAGAGGGGCTGGGAGCGCGGACAACTTCCCCGCCGGTCTCGAGTTGTCCGCGCTTCCGGCCGCCAGAGCGGCTGGAAGCGCAGACAACTTCCGGGCACTCCCGCGTAGTCGCTCCCGAGTGCCCCGGCCCGCCCCTGTGCAAACCCCGCGGTGATCAAGAGCCGGATTCGGTCGATATTCGACATATCCGGTCTCTTGATCAGGGCTGGGAATGCACAGGGTTGCGCGGGGAATCCACAGGGATGCGCTAGGGACCACAGGGGATGCGCTAGGGACCACAGGGATGCCGCGCCCTGGGGCGAAACCTGAGCAGGAGCTAGCTGAAGTTGCCGTGGCGCCCCTCGCCGGCGGCGAAGCGCGCCGCGCCGTCGAGGGCCTGCCGTAGCACGCCCTGCCCGTGCGCGAACTCGATGGCCAGCGCGTCGGGCTCGCTG
>DATFTS010000418.1:0-2055 GCA_035261645.1 Jatrophihabitans sp.
TCCACAGCTCAACGCGGACGGCCTGGTGGGGGCGAGCTTCTGTCCACTGGACGGTTACGCCACGCCCGAGGCCGTGGTGCAGGGCTACGCGGCAGCCGCACGACGCCGTGGTGTGCGGGTCCGCCAGGGCAAGGGCGTCAGCCGGGTCGTCGTCGAGCACGATCGGGTGATCGCCGTTGACGTTGGCGACGAGCGGATCTGGAGTTCGGTCGTCGTCTGTGCAGCCGGCACCGCGTCGGCCGCCGTTGCCGCAACGGCTGGCGTGCACCTGCCGGTCACCGGCGAGCGACGCCGCATCTTCTTCTCGAATCAGAGCGGCGGCATCCCGGACGCCGTCCCGCTCACCGTCGACTTCTCCACTGGCTTCTACTTCCACCGCGAAGGCTCCGGCCTCGTCTTCGCCGGCCGCGAGTTCGAGCCCGAAGACCTCTTCACCCCTGCGACGCGGCGGTTACCGGTGCTCGCCGACCTGCCGATCACCTCCTCATGGCACGGCGACTACGACATGAGCCCGGACCACAACGGCATGGTCGGCGCCGCTCAGGAGGTCAGCGGCTTCTACTACGCCACCGGCTTCTCGGGCCATGGATTCATGCTCTCGCCGGCCGTCGGCGAACATCTCGCAGAGTTGATCAGCGGCCGCACACCCACGATCGACCTCACTGCTCTTCGGGCCGAGCGGTTCGCCGACGTGAACGGGCGCCGTCGCGAACCAATCGTCATCTGAGTTCAACACCGACATCGAAAGGCGGCACATGCGCACCCCTACTGACGAACTGAAAGGCAAGGTGGCGATCGTCACCGGCGGCGCACAGGGCATCGGTTACGCGATCGCCCGCCGCTACGCCGCCGAGGGCGCGAACGTCGTCATCGCCGACATCGCCGCGGAGGCCGCCGCGGCAGCTGCAACAACCATCAAGGACGAGGGCGGCGTCGCCGTGAGCGTCACGGCCGATGTCGGGCTGCCGGACGACGTCGACCGCGTTGTCGAGACCGCCACGCGCGAGTTCGACGGCGTCGACATCCTCGTCAACAACGCCGGCGACGTGACCACACTGCGGCACTTCCTCGACGGGGACGAGCAGTGGTGGGACAACATGATCCGGACGAACCTGAAGGGCCACTACCTGTTCATCAACCGGGTGGCGCCGATCATGGCCGCCGCACAGCACGGAGTGATCATCAACATGTCGAGCGGAGGCGCGACCCGCTCGCACCGCGGGGCGGTCGCATACGACGCGTCCAAGGGTGCCATCGAGGCCATGACGCGCAGCCTCGCCATCGAGCTCGCCCCGTACGGCATCCGGGTGAACGCACTCGTGCCCGGCCTCATCGCAACGCATCCGGCACACCTCGAGCCAGTGGCAAAGCAGCGCCGCGACGAAACCGTGCCGCTCCGGCGAGGAGGTCGCCCGGACGACCTCGCGGGACCGGCGGTCTTCCTCGCATCGGCCGATGCCGAGTACGTGACCGGGCATTGCCTCGTCGTGGACGGTGGCGTGCTGGTGCAGCAGCGCTCGCCGCAGGTAGAGGTCTTCGGCCTCGACCGGTTCCCGCGCATCCCGGGCAGCCTGTTCAGCTGATGTGGGTGGCGCTGTCCGGAGTCACGAGCACATCGTGATCGTGCGCAGCTACGGGTGCGATGCGCTGCTGGTCGAAGTGGAAAGCACCGCCGAGGCCGTCGCATTACGCTCGCGCCTCGATGCGCAGCCGCCGGCCGGAGCCATCGAGACGATGCCGGGGCTGCGCACGGTGCTCGTCCGCTTCGACGCCACCGCGACCAGTCCCGAAGCCCTAGCCGCTGCGATTGTCGCGACCGAACTCGACCCGCTCGATCTCTCGGGGCCCGATGTCACGGACGCCGTGCAGGTACGTGTCGACTACTGCGGCCCTGACCTGGACGACGTCGCGGCGCACACGGGTCTGAGTGCTGACCAGGTGATCACTGCGCACCTTGCCGCCGATTACCGCGTCGCGTTGATCGGCATGGCGCCCGGGTTCTACTTCCTTTCCGGTGGCGACCCGCGCCTGCACGTTCCGCGGCGTCCGTCCCCG
>DATFTS010000419.1:0-5088 GCA_035261645.1 Jatrophihabitans sp.
AGATGCTGGCGCACCTGACCTCGAACGGCGCCGCAGTACGCACCGGTGATCTGTTCGCTTCAGGCACTGTCAGCGGTCCGGAACCGGGGCAGCGCGGTTGCCTGCTGGAGCTGACCTGGAACGGCAGCCAACCGCTGAGCCTGGGCGACGGCCGCACCCGCGAGTGGCTGGTCGACGGGGACGAGGTCGTGATCACCGCGACGGCGGGAGCCGTGACGCTCGGCGAGGTGCGCGGCACGGTAATGCCGGCCTGAAAGGTTGCCGGCCGGGTAAGCCTTTCCTCCGCGGTGAACGTTCCGCGCACCGGCGAGCGTACGTATGGCAGGAAAGGCTTGCCGACGTTGTCAGCATTTCCTCCGCCATGGACGTTCCGCGCGCGCGGCGAGCGTACGTAGGGCAGGAAAGGCTGCCGACGGCGCCGACCGGACGGCGCAGGGGGCGTGCCGGACGCCTAGCGAAGGCAGGCCAGTGTCTGTGATGGGCGCGAGCCCCGTCGCCCGACCGCCATGGTGGCACTATCGAAAGGAAGGTGCCGAGAGCCGATGCGAAAGCACTGCGCGGCGGCAAGCTCACGGTTCCCCGGCGCAGCTGAGAGGAGCTCGACGCGGTGACGCCAAGAGCAAAGCCCGGGCCACCTCGCGACAGGCCGCCGAAACCGGCGCCGCCGCCACCTCCGACGTGGCGCCGATGGCTGCTGCCGATAGGGGTACTCGTCACCATCCTTTTGCTCCTCATCCCGGCGATGACCAAATCGACGCCGTCGGAGCACTTCGCCTACAGCGACTTGCTGAACCAGGTCAACGCGGGTCATGTCACCTCCGTCACGATCAACAACCTCGGCGGGGTCAGCGGCAGCCTGCACAACGGCCGGCAGTTCACCAGCCAGATCCCCACCGCTCTCACGACGGGGACGAACCCGCTGCAGCAGGCGCTGCTCGCGCACCACGTGAAGATCACCGGCAAGCAGAGCAGTGGCACGTCGCTGCTGTCGGTGCTGCTCAGCTTCCTGCCGCTGCTGATCATCATTGCGCTGTTCGTCTGGACCGGCCGGGCTGCCAGCCGGTCGTTGGCCGGCGGCATCGGCGGCATCGGCCGCTCCCGCGCCAAGATCACCGACGCGGAACGGCCGACCACCCGTTTCAGCGACGTCGCTGGGTACGAGGGCGCAAAGCAGGAGATCGCCGAGGTCGTCGACTTTCTGCGTAACCCCGATCGGTATGCGAAAGCCGGCGCTGTTGGGCCGCGCGGCGTCCTCATGGTCGGACCGCCCGGAACCGGCAAGACCCTGCTGGCCCGCGCAGTGGCCGGCGAGGCGGACGTGCCGTTCCTGTCGATCACCGGCTCGGGCTTCGTCGAGCTGTTCGTCGGCATCGGCGCTTCTCGGGTGCGCGATCTGTTCGCCGAAGCACGAAAACGCGCGCCCTCGATCATCTTCATCGATGAGATAGACGCTATCGGCGGACGCCGCGGCGGCCCGGCCGGATATGGCGGCAACGACGAGCGCGAGCAGACGCTCAATCAGTTGCTGGCCGAGATGGACGGCTTCGACGAGGAATCAGGGGTCGTCGTACTTGCCGCCACGAACCGTCCCGAGACGCTCGATCCGGCGCTGCTGCGGCCTGGCCGTTTCGACCGTCAAGTTGTGGTGCCGCTGCCGAACCAGGCGGAACGCACGGAGATCCTCAAGGTCCACGCCCGCGGGAAGAACATCGCCAGCGACGTCGACTTCGATCGCATTTCGCGCGCCACGCCCGGATTTTCCGGCGCCGATCTCGCGAACCTGCTGAACGAAGCGGCGATAAATGCCGTCCGCGCCAACCGCGACGTGATCACCGCGGCCGACCTCGACGCGGCCCGCGATCGCATCCTGCTCGGCCGGCGCGACGCGTCCAATGCTCTGCTGCCGGAGGAGCAGCAATCGGTCGCGGTGCACGAGGCCGGCCACGCCCTCGTCGCTGCGCTGTCGCCGAACGCCGACCCGGTGGCGAAGGTGACCATCCTGCCGGCCGGCATGGCGCTCGGCGTGACCGAGCAACTGCCTGAGGTGGAGCGGCACCTCTACCGCGAGGGTTACCTCACCGACACGCTCACCGTACGACTCGGTGGGCGTGCGGCAGAACTCATCGTCTTCGGCGAGGCGTCGACCGGTGCTTCGAACGATCTGGCGGGCGCAACACAACTGGCGACCCGGATGGTGACCGAGTTCGGGCTGTCGCCGGCGCTGGGGCCGGTGAGCTACTCGACCGGCCCGGCCGATTACCTGGGCGGTGGCGCTCCGGATGGCCTGCTGCACCGACCGTACTCCGAACAGACGCAACGACTGGTCGACCAGCAGGTGGCTCAACTCTTGCGTGAGGCTGAGCAGACGGCGCTGGAGCTGCTACGCGGCCATCGCGCTGCGCTTGACCGGCTCGCCGAACAGCTCCTGAAGGACGAGACCGTGGACGGCAGCGTCGTCCTCGCGGCGCTGGGTGACGCCGCGCCGCCGTTGGAGCCCGCAGGTGAGCGATCCAGCTGAAACACGATCCAGCTGAAACACGATCCAGCTGAACAACGTGATCAGAGGACGACGCTGAGCAGCCGGCGTCCCTCGTCGCTGAACCCCCGGGCGGCGTAGTAGCTGAACAGGTGCCCGACGTCGCGGCCGTTCGGAGCGACGACGACCTCGAGCAGTGTGGCGTGCCGGGCCCTGGCCCAGCGTGCGGCGTCGTCGACGAGGAGCGTCCCGATGCCGCGCTGCCGATGCGCCGGCTCGACGTAGAGGTCTTGCAGTTCGGCCACGACGCCGGACTCCAGGATCATCCGGCTGGTCGTCAGGGCGAACCCGACTGACCGGCCGCCGCAAACGGCCACGCTAATCTGGGCGTCGTCCGTGTCGGCGAACAGCACGCGGAAGTTCGCCTCGAGCTGCGCTGTGCTGGTCGTGAAACCGTCCTCGTCGTAGAACGCCCGCGCCAGCCGTAACAGCTCGGGCAGGTCGTCGACTTGTGCAGCGCGGATGAACGGGTTGGCGGCGGTGTTGGAAGGGGCAGCCATGCCCGCGATCATGCCCGACGACCCATGCTGGCCGTGCCGCTAGTGATGGCGGACCACCAGCACCACGGCCACAATCGCTGCGATGACCAGCAGCGCGGCGACTACCGCGGCTGCGATCTTCAGCCAACTGTAAGGCCGCTCGCCAATTACCTCGCCGGTGTTGGCGTTCACCATCACCGTGTACGTCTTCCCGCCGCTCAGGTACGAGGCGATCCAGAGGGGCAGCAGCACCAGCTTGAACATGACCTGCGCATAGCGGACGTTCATCCGTGAGACCTGTTGCTCGTCGCCGCCGATGTCGCGTCTGCAGTCGCCCCTGACCACGTCCTCCATCTCCTGCCGGGCCGACGCGAAGCCGGCGTCCGGATCGACGTCGTAGCGGACGGCCGAGTAGCCGGCGAGGTAGTCCGGCTCGAACCCGACGGCGTCACCGAGCTGCCACGGGCCGGCCTTGGCCAGCCGATCCGCAGGCACCGTGGTGGAGGCAGGAATGAGCACATCGTCGAAGTCGCGGGCCACGTCGCCGGACACCCTGGTCCATCGGGTGTGCTGCACCTGCCGGGTCTCGGTCCGCCACCCGCCGTTGCCGTCAGAGACCTGGTGGGTCTCGGTGGTGTAGTAGTGGTCGCCGCGCTGTCCGTCGTAATGCGTGTCGGTGTGCGCGTCGTACGTCCAGTGCGGGAGGTACGTACCGGCGATCGCTTCGCTGGAACCGACCTTCTTCAACGCGCCCGGCGCAAACCAGCGCGACCGGACCCACTTCACGAACTCATCGTTCGCAGCGCGCTTGTCCACCGCGAACGGCACCACCGCCTCAGGAGCGATGAGGCCTGGCGGGTTGCTCACGGCGACGAGTACTCCCCCGCAGAACTGGCAGGTGCCGGCGAGCATGTCGGACTCCGTCGACGCGCCGCAGCCGCGACAGGTCAGCACCTGCTTGCCGATGGTCGCGACCGGTTTCGGTGCGTTCTGCGCCCACGCGTCGTAGGAGTGCTCGACGATCGTGCGATCCGCCTCGGCAACGTCCTGCTCGGCGCCGCACGCCTGGCAGCGCAGCACGGTCGTGCCCGGGGCGTAGGTGAGCTGTGCACCGCAGGTGCGGCAGGTGAAGTAGCGCTGCTCGGCGGACGTCGCGCTGCCGGCCGCCGCCGGCGAACCCGCGGGCGGCGGCGCACTTGCGCCAGACGGTGACGACGGCGGTGTGAGTGGAGGTGGGGTGGTCATCGCTGCTGTTCTCTCCGGTGGCGTCGCGTCAGGACTGTGGGGGCAGGGGCGGCGGGACGGTCGCGAAAAGCCCGGCCACATCCTGCACCGTCGACGCTGCCGCCCAGGCCGGCATGCCGTCGCGCCACACCAGCGTGTCGCGGGTCAGTTCGCCGGAGGCGATCCGGGCCGGCAGGTCAGCGGCCGAGATCGGCCCAACCTGCTGACCGTTGACGGCGATGTAGAGCGCGTTGGCAGCCGGCAGCGGCGGTGGAGTTGCGCCGGTCGGCTGCGGCATCACACCCGCCGGCTGCGCGGCGTTCGGTTGGCTGAGCGCGGCCGCAACCTGCTGCCCGAGTGCAACGCCCACTCCGATGCCGAGCCCGCTGTTGCCGCCGGCCGGGTTGTTCGCCGCGTCGTCGATCGCGTTGGCCGCCTGGAACTTCGTGTAGTCGCCAAGATTGCCGACCACGCCCATCGAGGTGCGCTTGTCGAGCGCGGCCTCCACCTCCGGTGGCAGTGAGATGTTCTCGATGACGAACCGCGGGATGCGGATGCCCATGTCCGACAGCGACGTGGTCAGGCCGAGCGCCAGCCCTTCAGCGATCGTTTCCTGGTTGGCGGCGAGGTCGAGCACCGGAACCTTGGCGTTGGCCAGCGCCGGGCCGAGTTTGCCGACGATCGTCTGGCGGAGGAACTCGCTCACCTCCTCGGTGCGGAACTGCGGGTCGGTGCCGACGAGTTGGCGCAGCAGCTTTGCCGCATCGTCGACGACCAGCGCGTACGTGCCGAAGGCCCGCAGCCGCACCATGTTGAACTCCGGGTCGCGCAGCATGATCGGGTTCTGCG
>DATFTS010000420.1:0-1975 GCA_035261645.1 Jatrophihabitans sp.
TACGGCAGCCACACCTACAGCTGGGTCAACGCCGCCGGGGAGATCTTCTGGGTGAAGTACCACTTCATCAGCGATCAGGGCATCGAGTTCCTCACCCAGGCCCAGGCCGACGAACTGGCCGGCAAGGACGCCGACTACCACCAGCGTGATCTGATCACCGCGATCAACCGCGGGGACTACCCGAGCTGGACGCTGAAGGTGCAGATCATGCCCTTCGAGGACGCCAAGACCTACCGCTACAACCCCTTCGACCTGACCAAGGTCTGGCCACACGCGGACTACCCGCTGCACGAGGTCGGCAAGCTTGTCCTGAACCGCAACGTCACCGACGCCCACGCCGAGATGGAGCAGTTCGCGGTCGAGCCGAACAACCACGTGTCGGGCACGGGCCTGTCGCCGGACCGCATGTTGCTGGGCCGCTCGTTCTCCTACGCCGATGCGCACCGCGCCCGGCTTGGGGTGAACTACAAGGAGATCCCGGTGAATGCCCCGAGGTCCGAAGTGCACAGCTACTCGAAGAACGGCGTCATGCGGATTCACAACGCCACCGATCCGGTGTACGCGCCGAACTCCAAAGGCGGCCCGAAGGCCGACCCGCGCCGGGCTCCCGAGATCACCTGGCAGGCGGACGGTGAGATGGTCCGGTCGGCGTACACGCTGCGCCGCGACGACGACGACTGGGGCCAGCCCGGCACTCTCGTGCGCGAGGTCATGGACGACGCGGCCCGCGAGCGGCTTGTCAGCAACATCGTCGGGCACCTGCTGGACGGCGTGACCGAGCCGGTGCTCGAACGCGCCTTCGAGTACTGGCGCAACGTCGACACCGACCTCGGCGACCGCGTCGAAAAGGGCGTCCGCGCCGGACAGGCCTGATCGAGTCGATGCGGCGGACGGCGAGGTGGATCCGATGACGATCGTGAACGTCGGCATCTCCTATCGGACCGCGCCCGCCGCGACGCTGGAGAAGCTCGCAGTGCTCCCTGGCGACCAGCAGGCCGCTCTAGGGCACCTGCGAGCTCTCTCCGGTGTCGACGAGGTCTTCCTGCTCTCCACCTGCAATCGGGTGGAGGTGTACGCGGCGGCGGTTGGGCCGGCCGAAGAGGTCGCTCGTTGCGTCACCGCCCTATTGGCCGATCGGGCCGAGTTGCCGGCCGACGTCGTCCAGCGACTGGCCGGCGTACGGATCGACGGCGCGGCCGCCGAGCACCTGTTCGCGGTGGTCTGCGGGCTTGACTCGATGGCCGTCGGCGAGGAGCAGATCGTCGCTCAGGTGAAGGCCGCGGCGCGCAACGCCGCTGCGGCCGGAACGACCGGGTCGATCCTCACCGGGCTGCTGGACTCGGCGCTGCGGGCGAGCAAGCGGGCCCGCACCGAGACGACCATCGGTACGTCAGGTGTCTCGCTCGTCCGGGCGGGTCTCGACGCGGCCCGTGAGCACCTCGGTGATCTGGCCGGTCGCGACGCGGTGGTGGTTGGGACCGGCAGCGTAGGCAAACTCGCGGTTCGACTGCTGCACGAGGCCGGCGCCCGGCTGTCGATCGTCAGTCGCAGCCCGGCCCGGGCGGCCGAGCTTGCGGCGACTGTGTGGGGCCGGGCAGTGCCAGCGGATGGCCTGGGTGCCGCGATCGCCGAAGCCGACCTGTTGGTGACGGCCATGGGTTCACCTGCGCCGATCGTGCGCGCCGGTGATGTGAACACCACCGGCCTGTTCGTGCTGGACCTGGGCCTGCCGCCTGATGTCGAACCGGCGGTCGGGCGGCTACCGGGCGTGAGGCACTTTAACCTCGCCGCGCTTGGCCGGCAGCTGGCCGACGCCGACGTGCCGGACCAGGTTCCACAGGTCCGGGCCATCGTGTCGGCCGAGGTGGCCTTCTATCTCGCGCGGCGCGAGCAGGCCGCCGCGGGTCCGGTGATCACGGCGCTGCACGCGCATCTCCGGGAGCTGGCCGACGCAGAACTCGCCCGGCTGCACGAG
>DATFTS010000421.1:0-2935 GCA_035261645.1 Jatrophihabitans sp.
GCGTCGTGGACGCGGGCCGGCGCCGTGGACGTCGACAGCTGGGCCGATTCGTGGCTGCTCACGACCGGTCTCGACGAGTTGGCGATCAACGACGGAGTCGTCGTCCGCCGCAACCTCGACGGCGTCAAGCGCAGCCATGCCATCGAAGTGACCGCCCTGGACGCGAACGGCACGGCGCTTGCCAGCACCCGAGCGCTGATCAGCTTCGACGAGACCCCGATCGGCCTGACCGGCGATCTCGTCGTTCCTGATTCGCTGGACGAAACCTGGGCCAAGGTGGTGCTCGCCGAAACGGCGTGGGACGGGATGCCGCAGGCGCTCGCGGGAGTGGCCGAGCCACGCACCCGGGTAGCGATCTGGAATGCGCTGCAACTGGCGGTGGCCGATGCGGAGGTTGATCCAGCGGTGGCGGTCGACGTCGTCGTCGACGCACTCGCAACCGAGACCGACGATGCGGTGCTGCGCGCTGTAGGACGCTGGGCTGCTGGCTCGCTGACTGGTTGTTACCTCGCCGGCAGCCGGCGGATACGTGCCGTCGGGCGGGTCAGTCGCGCCATGCTGCGCGCCGCTGAACGCGCCGCGCCGGGCTCGTCGCGGCAACTCGCGGCCATCCGGGTGGCGATCGCGACCATGTCAGACACCGGACGGTTGCGGGACTGGCTCGAGGGGATCCACCTGCCGCACGGCCTCGTCGTCGATGCCGAACTTCGCTGGTCGATGGTGCTGCGGCTGGCGCAGCTCGGCGTGCTCGACGCCGCGTCGATCGACGACGAGGCGGCGCGCGACCGGTCCTCTCAGGGCGCCGTGCATGCCGCGCGCTGCACCGCGGCCCGACCCGACCCGACCGCCAAGGAGGCGGCATGGCAGGCGCTCATGCATGACCCGGACCGCCCGAACTACGAGCTGTACGCGCTCGCCGAAGGCTTCTGGCACCCGGATCAGACAGCGATCACCCGTCCGTTCGTGCAGCGTTACTTCGCCGACATCCCCCAGACCGCCGGGCTGCGTTCGGGCTGGGTGGTCGCGCGGATCGCGTCGCTGGCCTATCCGTGGACCGCAGTTGACCCGGCGACGTTGGAGTGGACCGAACAGCTGCTTGCCGACGACAACCTCGATCGGCAACTGCGCCGGTCCGTCATCGACGCGGCAGACGACCTGCGCCGCGCACTCCAGGCGCGCCTGGCCTTCGAAGTTGCACCTGACGTTACGTGAGGTTGCAGAGTGTCCTTGTGACCGGCAATGGCTATTCGATCGGCGAGGTGGCTGCCCTCGCGCACGTCTCGATACGCACGCTGCACCACTACGACGACATCGGGCTACTCAACCCCAGTGCGCGGACCGTCGCCGGCCACCGCCGCTACGCACCAGCGGATCTTGAGCGGTTGCGGTCGATCTTGTTCTACCGGGAGCTGGATTTCGGGTTGGCCGAGATCGCGGCAATGCTCACTGACCCTGGTGCGGGCACGGACGGGCATTTGCGCGCGCAGCACCGGATGCTGCGTCATCGGATCGAGCGCAGCTACGGACTGCTGGCTGCTGTGGAGAAGGAGATCGAGGCGAGGCAAATGGGTCTTTCACTGACGCCCGAGGAACAGTTTGAGGTCTTTGGCAGTGACAAGTTCACCGGCGAGTACGCGCGGGAAGCCGAGCAGCGCTGGGCCGACACCGATGCGTGGAAGGAGTCGCAGCGCCGCACCTCCGCATACACGAAGGAGGACTGGCTGCAGATCAAGGCAGAGGCGGACGGGAACGTCCAGTCGTTCGCCGCAGCCCTGCGCGCAGGCGAACCGGCTGACGGCCAACGCGCTCGCGAGCTCGCCGAACAGCACCGGCGGCACCTCTCGCGCTGGTTCTACGAGTGCAGCCCGGACTTTCATCGCTGCCTGGCGGCGATGTACGTCAGCGACGAGCGGTTCCGGAAGAACTACGACGATGTGGTGCCCGGGCTCGCCCAGTACGTCCACGACGCGATCGTCGCCAACGCAGACGCAGCGCGGTAGCGCAGCTTGGTTCAGGGAGCGCCGGCGACTACCTCGTCGCGGGCGGCGACGAATGCTCGCACGCAGGTCTCGACGTCCTGCTCGGAGTGCGCGGCGGACAGTTGCACGCGGATGCGCGCCTTGCCCTGTGGCACCACCGGATAGCTGAACGCGATGACGTAGACGCCGTGCGCCAGCATCGCGTCAGCGATCCGTCCCGCAAGCACGGCGTCGCCGAACATCACCGGCACGATCGGGTGCTCGCCGGGCAGGAGGTCGAAGCCGGAGTTGGTCATCAGCCGGCGAAACAGCGCCGCGTTCCCGCGCAGCCGCTCGCGCTGATCACCACTGGACGTGACGAGGTCGAGCGCGGCTGACGAACCGGCGACGACCGCCGGCGCGACGGCGTTGGAGAAAAGGTAGGGACGGGCGCGCTGACGTAACAGCTCCACGATCTCGGCACGCCCGCTGACGTACCCGCCGGACGCCCCGCCGAGCGCCTTCCCGAGCGTGCCGGTGTTCACGTCCACGCGATCGCGAACGCCGAACAGCTCGGGCGTGCCCGCGCCCGACTCACCGATGAACCCGACCGCGTGCGAGTCGTCGACCATCACCATGGCGTCGTACTGCTCGGCGAGGTCGCAGATCTCGTCGAGCGGAGCGAAGTACCCATCCATCGAGAACACGCCATCGGTCGCGATAAGCCGCCGGCGGGCCTCGGACGAGGCCTTGAGCTGCGCCTCGAGGTCGGCCATGTCGCGGTTGCGGTAGCGCAGCCGCTGCGCCTTGCACAGCCGGATGCCGTCGATGATCGACGCATGGTTCAGCTCGTCCGAGATCACCACGTCCCGCTCGTCGAGCAGCACCTCGAACAGTCCCCCGTTGGCGTCGAAGCAGGACGAGAACAGGATCGTCGCCTCGGTACCGAGGAACTCCGAAAGCCGCTGCTCGAGGGA
>DATFTS010000422.1:0-5262 GCA_035261645.1 Jatrophihabitans sp.
TTCTGGCCTAACCCGGAGAGGTTCGACCCCGAGCGGTTCCTGCGCGGCGGTGACGAGCGCCCGCGCCACGCGTTTCTGCCGTTCGGCGGCGGCCGTCGAATCTGCATCGGTGCGGGCTTCGCACAACTCGAAGCGGTGCTCGTGCTGGCGACGATCGCGCAGTCGTACGTGCTGGATCTGGTGGCAGGCGCCGACTTGCGGCCCAAAGCAGGCGTCACGCTGCATCCGCGCGGCGCAGTGCCGATGGTGGCAACGTCGCGGTAAGTCCCACTGCGCGCGCGTCCTCAGCCCGGCGCGTCGAGCTTCATGCTGAGCTTGACCGCCCTGACCGAGGTCATGCCGGCGGCGTAGAGGGCGGCGCCGACCGATAGCAGCACGAACCCGATCACCTTCAGTCCGGGCACGCCGAGCAGGATCAAGCCCAGGCGGTCCAGGACGTAGCCGGGTGTCATCGCGACGGCGCTGAGCGCCCCGCCGGCTGCCCACCGTCCCGCCGTCTCCCTTGCCGACAGTTTTCGTTTCTTCGTGCCGATGATGCGGGCCGGGAAGGCCACGAAGCTGATCAACATGACGGCATACACGGCCCCGATCGCGACCAGGTACAGCCACGTGGAGCCGAGCCTCGGAATTGCCACAGCGGCGGCAGTCAGCCCGACCCCCATCGCGATTCCGGCGCACACGACCCAGGGCAGACGGGTCTTGGCTTGCCGCGCGGCGGGCGCGATCCGTGGCGGCGGGTCGCTGATCGCGAACGCGAATGCTGTGTTGCACCCAAAGGACGCGATGCTCGCGGCAATGGCCAGGGCGCCAACTAGCACAACGTTCTCGGTGCTGATCTGCCGGAACGCGTCACCGCGAAGCGCGTGCTGCTTGAGATCCCACATGACCAGCCACACCCACCCGGCCGGCACGAACTGGACCAAGGTCAGCCGCCAGTTCAGAACGAGCAGCTTGACTCCGCGGACCACGAGCACGAATGCGCCCGCGGCCCAACCGACCGGCGCGAGGTAGCGCCGGGATTCGCCGAGCCGCCGGGCCGTCGATTCGATCTCGGCCGGGTCGACATCTGCGACGGCGCGCGCGAGCTGACCCAATCCCGCGACGATCTTCGAGATTCGCCTATGGCCAGATGGGGGAGATCGGCCGGTGTCGGCCATTTCGGCCGCGTGTCGTGAACCCGGGGAATGCTCGGGTCCGGTCGGCAGGGTGCTCATCTGGCCAGGTGCATCTGTGAGGTACAACTGCGGAACGTCAGCTCCATTGCGGTGTCCGGTGTTCGTGACGGTGAAGGTCGCGGGGTCGCCGCCTTCAACGTCCAAGTCGCTGTGCTCGAAGGTCGTGTAGCTCAGGCCGTGGCCGAACGCATGCATCGGCTGCGTCCAGTCTTAGCGAACCAGCGTTGGCCGACGTCCGCACCCTCGTGAAAGTCGACCGTGGTCGGCGTTGCACATCCCGGGGAGTGCCAGGCGCGGAGTCGGGTCGAGGACGGTCGTATTCGAGTTCGCGTCGAGTGCGTCGATCAGCACCCAAAATTGTCAGACCCCTGACCTAACGTTCGGTTTGTGAGTGATCTGGCGCAGCAGCAAACGGCCTCCGGTGCCGTGGCGGCGCTCGAGGCTGCTGTCGACGGGTTGCTCGCCATGCCGCTGACGGGATTCGCGGGCCCCGACGTGACGGCGCTCGTCCAGGCGGTCGAGGTTCAGCGGCGTCGTTTGGAGGCGGTGGATCAGCAGCTCGTCGCCGAGGCGGTGCAGCGCGGGATCGCGGGAGAGTACGCGCGGACGAGCCCCACGGACCTGCTGGTTTCGCTGCTGCGGGTTACGCCCGCCGAGGCGCGAGCCCGGGTGCGCCGGGCGGAGGACTTGGGCCCGCGGCTTGCGCTATCCGGCGAGCCGCTCGAGCCGTTGCTACCTGCCACTGCGGCCGCCGTGCGAGCCGGCGAGATCTCCCCTGGTCACGTACGAGCGATCACCGCCTGCCTTGACGCGATTCCCGCGCACATCGCGCACGAGGTCGCGCCGGTCGCCGAGCGCATGCTGGTAGAGGCCGCCCGCCACGAGCATCCCGGCCAGCTCGCACGTACGGCCGCACTGCTGCTCGCTCGACTTGATCCCGATGGCGCAGAGCCGCGAGATGAACAACTGGAACGGCGGCGCGGCTTCAGCCTGCGCAAGCACCGGGACGGGTCGGCGTCGCCGACCGGACGGTTCACACCCGAACTGACGGCGGCCGTCGAGACTGTCCTCGACTCCTTGGGTGCCCCAGTGCCCGCTACCGATGGGATGCCAGACGAGCGGTCGGCCACCCAGCGCCGCCACGATGCACTTGCAGACGCACTGATGCGCTTGCTGCGCTCAGGTACCTTGCCGACGACTGGCGGTGTTCCGGTAACTATCCTCGCGCGCACGACGATGACCGAGTTGCAAGCCGGCGCTGGCGTGGCGACCACTGGGCACGGGCAGCAACTGTCCATCAGTGCGCTGTTGGCGATGGCCGCCGAGGCACATGTCATCTCGGCTGTCTGCACCGACGAAGGTTGCGTTCTCGCTTACGGCCGCGCCCGCCGGCTCGCTAGCCGCGACCAACGACTGGCGCTGGCGGCCCGCGACGGTGGTTGCTGCTTCCCTGGCTGCGATCGGCCGGCGGCGTGGACAGAAGTCCATCACGTCAGACCGTGGGTCGACGGGGGAGCAACCGACCTGCACAACATGTGCCTGCTATGCCGCTACCATCACCGCGAGTTCGAACGCCGCGGCTGGGTGGTGGAGATGGCGAACGGTGTACCGCAATGGATTCCGCCCTCGTGGATCGACCCGGCCCGAAGACCCATCCGAAACACCGCACACCATCTCACCGACTTCGACTTTGTGGCGAAGGCGGCCCGAGCGGAGGGGTCGGGCTGAACGCCGGCGGCCCCAGCGGAGGGTCAGACTGAAAGCCGGCGGCCCCAGCGGAAGGGTCGGGCTGAAAAGCGGCGGCCCGAGCAGAGGGTTCGGACTGAAAGCCTCAGACTGAGAGCCCAGGAAGAGGAACTGAGGTGTGCCGCCGCTTGCGCCGAAGGGTGATGCGCCGGCTGCCATCGACGTACTTGACGACCCGGGCGAGTTCCCAGCCGCCGAACTCCGCATGCAAGGTGAGTTGCGCCGCTGCGATGCTGCGGCTGACGTCAGCCGGGATCCGCAGCGGCGCGTATTCCCAATCGGGATCAGCACCATCCTTCATCTGGGCCATTGAACGCCGATCTGCCCACGACCACCAGTCCGGCGCAGATCACGGCGTGACAACCTCCGCGAGCGGCGCAGCTCACGACGGGACGTACTCGCGCAGCAGCGGGATGAGACGAGTGCGCCGCGGCAGCGCCCCGACCTGACGCACCGCCCGCGCCACCGCCGGCCCCGACGCGTGCACCACGGAAAGGTGGCGCTGCGCACGTGTCAACGCGGTGTACACCAGCGGGCGCGACATCAGCCCACCCGCCTCGGGCGGCAGCACGACCACCACCGCGGGAAACTCCGATCCTTGCGCCCGATGCACCGTGATCGCCCAGCCGTGCAGCAGATCTCCGAGCGCTTTGCCCTTCACCTCGGCCGGGCCGGAGGCGAACCCGACCGTCACTGTGCCGTCGGAGCCCACCTCGTCCACCACGCCCACCTCACCGTTCGCGTAACCGAACGGCTCCGCCTCCAGGTGGTTGGCCGTCGCGACGACGCGATCACCGGGATCGAAGCGACGACGGCTGGCGCCCGGATTCAGCCGTGCCTTCAGCGCCTTGTTCAGTTCCTGCGTGCCGGCCGGGCCGCGATGCACGGGCGTCACCACCTGCACCTGCTCGGGCGCGATGCCCAGCGCCCGCGGGATCGAGTCCGTGACCAGTTGCACCACCCGATGTGCCGCCTCGGCCGAACCGCGCGCCGGGACAATCACCACCTCGCGTTCCGGATCGGTCACCGGCGGCAACTCGCCCTCTCGCACCGCGGTGGCCAGCCGCGCGATCGTGCCACCTTCGGCCTGCCGGTACAGCGTGCGCAACTCGGTGACAGGCACCGTCCCCGAATCGATCAAGTCGCCGAGCACGCGTCCCGGTCCGATAGAGGGCAGCTGCGCGGCGTCTCCGACGAACAGCAGGTGAGTGCCATCGGCACACGCGGAGAGCAGCGCCTCGGCAAGTTCGACGTCCAACATCGACGCCTCGTCGACCACGACGACGTCCTGGTCGAGTGGCCACTCCTCGTTGCGCGCGAAGCCGGCGTCGAAGCTGACGCCCTCTCCCGACTGACGTGGCTGCGCGCCCAGCAGCCGGTGCAACGTCGAGGCCGGTGCGTCGCACAGCTCCTCGAGCCGCTTTGCGGCCCGGCCCGTCGGTGCCGCAAGCGCGATGGACTTCCCGGCCGCCTCGGCCAGCGCCACGAGGGTCGCCACAGTTCGGCTCTTGCCCGTCCCGGGGCCGCCGGTCAGCACGGTGACGCCGCCCTGCAACGCCGCTGCGACGGCCGCCTGCTGCGCCTCGTCCAGTGCCGCGGTCTTCCGCTTCGGCGCGGCGATCGGCTGCGCGGTTGCGAGCAGGCGGGCCACGCCTTGTGCGATGCCGTCCTCGGCTTCGGCGTAGCGCGCCAGGCCCACCAACCCGTCGTCGGTTTCCACAACGGCACCCGCATCGACGGCGGCCGCGACCGCCGCCGCACCGTCAGCCGCGCCGAACTCGACAAGCGCCTCGGCGACCTCGTCTCGCGGCCGCGCAGTGTGCCCGTCGCGGGCGTGCCGGGCCAGCACCCAACCGACGAGAGCCCTCGCCCGGCGTGGGTCGTCACGCGTCACGCCAGGCAGCGCGGCGCGCGCCACCCGGTCGGCATCGGCGACGATCACGCCGCTGACACTGAGCAGCTGCCACGGGTCGTCGCGCAGCAACCGCGGTGCGGGCGGCCCGAGCAGATCCACCACTCGGCCGGCAACGCGTGCGTCGACGCCGGCCGGGACGATCAGCGACGCCACCTCGTACACCGGCGCCGCGGCGATCCAGGCGGAGAACAACCGGCCTGCGCGCTGCGGCCCCACCTTGGGTAGCGACGCGAGTGCGCTGGACGTCACGTCCTCGGGGCCGCGGATCCCGGCGTCCGACAGCGCACCGGCCAGCCGGCCCAACCCGGGCCAGAGCCCGGCCGCACAGAAAGCCTCGAAGACCGGATCGGAATCCAATCAGCGCACGTCCTCGGGATAACCGATCGGGGGAGCGGAGACGTCGTCGAGCGCGTCCCGGATCTCAGC
>DATFTS010000423.1:0-1820 GCA_035261645.1 Jatrophihabitans sp.
CAGAACATCACGCTGAAGTTCACCGGCGCGGAGGACTACACGAAGCAGACTTCGTTCGTCATCGACGACACGGCAATGAACGTGAGCTGACGCCGCGCGGCGACTTCCTGCTGCGCGTTCGCTAGGGTCGGTGGGCTGGTAGCCGCGCGAGGTGGGGAGTGCCAGCCATGACCGATCCGAACCAGCCTTACGAACAGCAACCACCGCCCGGCCAGCCGCCTCCGGGGTGGTCGCAGCCGCCCTACGGTGGCCCCCAGGCGCCACCGCCTGGAGCGCCGTACGGTCCACCGCCGGGCGCCCCTCCGCCCGGAGCGCCGTATGGCCCGTCCCCGAGCGCATCCTACGGCGGATATCCGGCCGCTCCGGCGGCGCCGCAGGGACTCGCACAATACGGACCAGGCGGCACGATCTTCGACCCGGCGAGCGGACTGTACCTGCCGCCCGGCACGGAGCTGGCGAGCGTGGGACGCCGGATCGGTGCTTTCTTCCTCGCCATCCCGCTGGTGATCGTCACGCTCGGCATCGGGTACGTGATCTGGGGTCTCGTGCTGTGGTCGAAGGGCACTTCTCCTGCACTCCGCGTGCTCGGCATGAAGTGCTATGTGATCAGCGAAGGACGCCCGCCGGGCTTCTGGCGAATGGCGCTGCGCGACGTCGTCGGCGGCATCGTCGAAGGCCTGCTGGGCGTGATCACGCAACTCATCTCGTTCATCATGTTCCTCACCAGCAACAAGCGGCAGAGCCTGCACGACGTGATCGGCGGCACGACCGTTCTGTACGACCCGAACAAGGTGCTCGGCTGACCCGGACGGCCGCCGATAGCTTCCCCGGAAAGTAACGGCGAAAGTCGGCCGTGTCGCGGCGGGCAGACGGCTCTCCGGCAACTAGCCTGCGCGAGTGATAGTCACCGTCGCGAATCGAAAAGGCGGTGTCGGGAAGACGACAACGTCGGTCTTTCTTGCCCATGCCCTCGCCGAAGCCACCGGCGCATCATGCGCGCTGATCGACGCCGACCCGCAGGCGTCCGCGGCGCAGTGGGCGCAACGCGCCGCCGACGCAGGCCATCTGCTCTCGGTGCCGGTCCTTGCCCAGCCAACCCCCAAACTGGCGCAAACGGTGCCGGACACCCAGCACGTGGTGATCGATACCCCGCCGGCGGATCTGGACATCATCGCTGCCGCCATCGAACTCGCCGACCTCGTCGTTGTGCCCACCTCGGCGAGCGCCCTCGATCTGTCGCTGGTGCCGGTGACCGTGGAGGCTGCGGCTCGCAGCGGAAAGCCGGCAGCCGTCCTGCTCACCAGCACGCGCCGCACCCGCTCCATCGGGGCAGCGGAGGACAGCCTGCGCGATGCCGGCGTTCGCGTTCTTCGCGCCCGCATCGCGCTCCGCGAGGCGCTCGCGATGGCGTTCGGCCAACCGGTGCGTCAGCTGCACGGATACGAACTTGTGGCCGCCGAACTGCTCGGCGCGCTGCCGGACCAGCCGTACTCGGTAGAGGCAGTGCGGCAGCGGGTTGCGAGCACGCAGGTCGGACACAACAAGGCGAACTCGCCGCGCCTGCACCGGGCGGTTCTGACACAGCAGTTCGCGGCCCAGGTCGCCCACCGGCCAAGGCCGATCAGCAGCGGCGATGACGAGATCGTCCAACGTCTGAGAGCGTCAATGGCGCGGCTCGCAAATCAGAGGTGACTTCACCAGCCGAGCGCGCTGATCTGGAGCCCTGGCTCGCCCGCTGCGTCTGCGAAGGCATGCAGCGCCTTCACGAGGATGCGGCGCTGGTTGGCGGGCATTGCGGCGACGATCCGGGTGATCTCCGC
>DATFTS010000424.1:0-1655 GCA_035261645.1 Jatrophihabitans sp.
ACCAACGCCGGCCTGTGGGACGAGTTCTGACAAACAGACGCTGCGGCTTCTCGTCCTCACCTCTTGACGAAGTTCAGTGAAGGAACCCGTCCCGCATGCCGTGCTCGCCCGGCAGTTGCTCAACCGCCTTGGCCAGCTCGACCTGGACCGGCCCGGTGAGTTCGGGCGACAAGTTGCCCATGGCCACAGTCTCGCCCCGGCACACCGCCACGAGCACCCGCAGGCGCGTCCCGCTTCAGCAACAGCGCCGAGCTCCACGCTCGGTGTCGCGACTCTCGCACACCGTCGCCACGACCGGCGGCGGCTGTCAGGCAGAGACTGCGGTCGTGTCCTCACTGATGTCGTCGCTGAGGTTCTTGTCGGGGTGGTCGGCATGGAACAGCGCTTGGTCCAGCAGCGACGCCTTACTGGCGCGCGTGGCAGAGTTGCCCAGGAACGCGCCGAACGAAAGGATCCGATAGACGTGAGTGAAACGGATGCCGACATTCCGGTCGTCGTGCTCTCCGATGGCGTGGTCACTCTCCGCCCTTGGTCGAGAGATGACGCCGGCTTCATGACGGAAGCGTTCGCCGATCCAGCGATCCGACGCTACAACGGGGCCCACGACCGTCTCGGACGCCCGGCGCCGCCGCTCTCGATCGAGGACGCCGAAGCGATCATTGACGAGTTCGCGTCGAGCTGGCGGGCGTTCGGCGCGGCCGAGCCACCCTCTGGTGTTGCATTCGCGATCACGGACACAGCCTCTGGCGGCCTGGTCGGCTGCTGCGGCGTCGATGACTGGTCGCAAGCAGACGTAGCGCAGTTCGGCTACTGGATCGGGCCGCGAGCGCGCGGGCGCGGGTACGCGACTCGGGCGGTGGCTCTGCTCACAAGGTGGTTGTTCGAGCTCGGCGCAGCTCGCGCCTTCCTGACGGTCGAGGCGGACAACGAAGCGTCAGCTGCGGTGGCCCGCCGAGCAGGGTTCGTGCACGAGGGAACGATGCGCGCACACAGCGTGTGGCAGGGCGAGCGCATCGACGTGATGTGGTTCGCGGCACTGCCGCACGAATGGACGACACGCCAGCCGGACGAGCCAGCGTGACGTGCAAGGCGATCGGAGCCGGTCTTGTCGAGTCCTTCGGCGAGGGCAACGAGTCGGTTATCTCACCGCCGTACAAGGACAACCGAGGACGTCGGCGGTTCAAGGCCGACCGTACGACCGGTGTGCATGCGCTACGTGCCTCGTCTTATGAGCGAGCCCGGCAGGCAGTCGGCCGGCGGCTCGAGCGACTTGCTCTGCGGCTGACGGAGCAGGGCCGATCAGAGCAGGACGGAAGCTCTTACAAATAAGGCTATTTGAGCTCGGTGGACGACTTGCCCAGGAGGCGGCGGGCGACGATTAGTTGTTGGATTTGTTGGGTGCCTTCGAAGATGTCCAGAATTTTGGTGTCTCGGGACCATTTTTCGAGGAGGTGGTGTTCGGAGTAGCCGAGGGTGTTGGTGAGGGCTACGCAGCGGAGGGTTATGTCGTTGGCGGTGCGGCCGGCTTTGGCTTTGGCCATGGAGGCTTGGAGGGAGTTGGGCCGGGCGTTGTCGGCCATCCAGGCGGCCTGGAGGGTGAGGAGGTAGGCGGCTTCCCAGTCGGCTTCCATGGCGAGGTACGTCGCGGCCGCGTG
>DATFTS010000425.1:0-2947 GCA_035261645.1 Jatrophihabitans sp.
CAGTCCACCGTCGAGCACCGCTGCCGGCTCGCCGAGGACGTGCAACAGCCACCACAGCCGCGCCGCAGTCGACCCACCGGTGTCGTCGTATGCGACGACCGGCGTCCCGTCCGCGATGCCGACGCGCCCGAGCGCCGCCGCGAACTGCTCCGGCGTCGGCAACGGGTGGCGGCCCGCAGAAGTGGACGGCGGCGCGGACAGGTCGCTGTCGATGTCGAGCCAGACCGCGCCGGGGACGTGGCCGGCCAGATAGGCGTCTCGGCCAGAGGGTCCGCCCAGGTACCACCGAACGTCGACCACCCTGACGTCGCGAAGATGAGTCGCCAGCCACTCCGCATCGACGACCGGTCCGAACTGCATCGGCTACGCGCCGAACCGACGCTGCCGCACGCCGTAGTCGCGCAGTGCCCGCAGAAAGTCGATCTTGCGGAAGTCCGGCCACAGCGCGTCGCAGAAATAGAACTCCGAATGGACCGACTGCCACAGCAGGAACCCGCCGAGGCGCTGCTCGCCGGACGTCCTGATCACCAGATCCGGATCCGGCTGTCCCCTCGTGTAGAGGTGCTCGGCGATGTGGTCGACGTCGATGATCTCGGCCAGCTCCTCGATGGTGCCGCCACTTGCGGCGTGCTCCTTGAGTAGCGATCGGACCGCGTCAGTGATCTCGCGTCGGCCGCCGTAGCCGACGGCGACGTTCACCTGCAGGCCGTCGCGCGTCGCCGTGTCGTCCTCGGCCTTGCGCAGCGCCTCGGCGGTGTCGGCGGGCAACAGCTCGAGCGCGCCCACTGCCTTGACCCGCCACGGCTTCCCTTGCGCGGACAGCTCCTGCGCGACGCCGGCGATGATCCGCATGAGCGGGCGCAGCTCCTCCTGGCGCCGGCGCAGGTTGTCGGTGGAAAGCATCCAGATGGTGACGTGCGCGACGCCGGCTTCGCTGCACCACTCCAGCAGATTCGCGATGTGCCGGGCGCCCACGACGTGGCCCTGACTGACGTCATCGAAACCCGCGGCACGGGCCCAGCGGCGGTTGCCGTCGATCATGATCGCGACGTGCTGCGGGACCGGCAGGCCCTCCAGATGCTTGCGCAGCCGCCGCTCGTAGAGGGCATAGACGGTGCTGCGCAGGCTCACGCCAGACAACTTATCGCCCGTTTCTCTGTGCGGTGTCGCGATGGGATGACGGTTGCCACGTTCAACGGTGTAACGTTGTAATTGTCATTACGTTGCAAGGAGTCATCATGCAAGGACATCGAGGACATCGCGGCGGCCGCGGCTTCCGCGGCGGCTGGCAGCAGGCAGACCTGCCACCGGCCGACGACGTACCGGCCTGGTTCGCGGGCCGCCTACCCGGCGACTGGTTCGTCGGCGAACCGAACATCAGCGTCGACCGCGACGAGATCGTCGTTGTCGGCGAACTCCCCGCACCGGAGGGGACGACCGAGGAGACGGCAGAGGCCGCCGCACAGGGACGGATCGGCCGGTTCCGCGAAGAAACCCGCGAGGCCCGGATGAAGATCGCGGACGAGGCGGAGGCGCGGTACGGACGCAAGGTGGCGTGGGGCGCCACCATCGGCGATACGCGGGTGCTCTTCACCCATCTCGCCGTGCCGGCGATGACCCGGTTGCGCTACGACGAGCGGCGGGTGCTCGACACGCTCGTCGACGCCGGGGTGGCGCGGTCGCGTTCCGACGCGCTGGCCTGGTGCGTCCGGCTGGTCGGCGAGCACACCGACGACTGGCTGAGCGGGCTGCGCACGGCGATGGAAGAAGTCGGCAAACTCCGCGCCGAGGGCCCGAACCTGACGATGTAGCGCGGACAACTCGGAGGCAGGTCACAAGTTGTCCGTGCCTGCCACGCGTCGTACCCATGTTGGGACGGGACGACACGAGTCAAGCGCGATGTGAGTGCGCTCGCGCGAGCTGGCGCTCCAGGTCGGCAACGTCGGTCACCGGCAGGTCGCAGACCATGCCCCGGCACACGTATGCGGCAGCGCGTCCGCCGACCAGTGGACGGTCGGCCAGCAGCGGCACCCCCGGCGCGTCCGGCTCCCCAGCCACGACCACCGCACCGGGGGGTCGCAGCCGCCATGCGGTCGACGCCAGCGCCCCGCCATCCGGCTCACCGGCCACCGCCACCTGCACCGGGCCGTCAAGCAAAGCCTCCGCAGCCGCGAGCGCCCAGCCGAAGAACCGTGGCTGCGCGACGGCGAGCTCGGCGACGCCACGAAGCGCGTCCTCCGCAGCCGCACGGTGGCGGGACGAGCCGGTGAGCGCCGAGTACGCGATCAGCGCGGTGATCAGCGCGCTCGTCCCCGACGGCGTCGCGTTGTCCGACGGATCGCGGGGACGACGCAGAAGCTGCTCGGCGTCGTCGGCGGTGTCGTAGAACCCGCCGTCGCCGTCGCCGAAGTGTGCGAGCGCGGTGTCGAGCAACTCCCCCGCCGCGTCCAGCCAGCGCGGGTCACCCGTTGCCTGGTGCAGCACGAGCAACCCGTCCGCCAGATCGCCGTAGTCTTCGGCGACTCCCGGCGCCGAACCCACCGCTCCGTCGCGCGAGGTCCGGCGCAGCCGTCCGTCCACGAGGTGCAAGTCGAGCAAGAGCCGCGCGCAGTGCACGGCCGCGTCGAGGTAGCGCGGTTCGCCGAGCAGCACGCTCGCCTCGGCGAGCGCGGAAATGGCCAGCCCGTTCCACGCCGTCACCACCTTGTCGTCACGCGACGGCTGCGGCCGCAACGATCGCGCGGCGAACAGCCGGGTGCGCAGGTCGTCCCGCTTCGCCGGATCCTCCGGCCCGGACGGCAGCTGAAGCGTGGATGCGCCGTGCTCGAACGTCCCCTCCGGCGTCACGCCGAACAGCGCAGCCGCGGCGCCGGCGTCGTTGCCGAGTACTTCGGCGAGTTGCTCGGGCGTCCACGCGTACGTGAGCCCTTCGACGCCGTTGGTGTCC
>DATFTS010000426.1:0-2812 GCA_035261645.1 Jatrophihabitans sp.
GTGAAGAACTACGACGGCTCCTGGACCGAATACGGCTCCCTCGTCGGCGTCCCCATTAAAAAGGACGCCTGATCGCGGGATCGCTGGGTGCTCAGGCTGGGTGCTCAGCCGGGGTGCTCAGCCTGGGCGCTCAGGCGAGCGTCAGTGCGCGCACGCGGTCGCGTCCGGCAGCCTTGCCCTCGTAGAGCGCGATGTCTGCTTGGGCGAGCAGCGTGTCCAGCGTGTGCGCGCCGGCCGGCACGCCGTGTGAGACGCCGATCGTCGCCGTGACGCGGATGCCGTGCGGGTGCGACAGCGCGGCGATGCGTTCCCGGATGCGGGTGGCGATGTCAATGGCGTGCGCAGCCGCTGCGCGGCCGTCGATGAGGACGACAAACTCCTCCCCGCCGAAGCGGCCGACAATGTCGCGGGCGCGCGTCTCGTTGCGGATCGCGCGGCCGACATCCGCGAGCACCCGGTCGCCCATCAGATGGCCGTGCTTGTCGTTGATCAGCTTGAAGAAGTCCAGATCGATGACCACGACAGCGACCCGCTGCGTCTCGCGCGCCGCGCGGGCAACCGCCTTGAGGGCGCGGTCGCGCCACGCCGCGGCGTTGAGCAGCGTGGTCTTCGGGTCGGTGGTGGCGGCGACCTGAAGCTGCTGCACCAGCGAGGCCCGGTGCAGCGCAACCAGACCACCGGCTGAGGCCGGTGCGAGCCAGGGCATGGTCAACAGCAACTGACCGGTTACTACGCCGAGGATGTCGGTGGCCAGCTCGAACCACAGTGCGTTCCGGTCCGGGAGCACCGCGCGCAGCGTGGACGGACGAGTCGCGAGGTAAACACCGCCGCCAACGAGGAGGACATCCAACACGACGAATGTCGGCACCGCCGCGAATGACGCCAGCGCGGCGTTGATCCCGGACGCAACGTGCAACTGGTTCGTGAACAGCGACGCGGCAAGTGCGGCGCCCGCCGTGGCGAGTGTGGCGGCGGCGGCAGTGAACAGCATCCGGTGCGGTCGGGCGGACTGGTGCCGGCGGGTCATGATCATGATGTGGCCGTAGATCAGCACCACAAGCCCGCACGCCAGCCCCGGTGGCAGCGTGAGGACCCCCGCGATCGTCCACACCGAAAGATGGTTGGTCTGGACTTTGTCGTCGCCCAAGAAACGCCGGAACCGTTCGATCCGGTCAAACGCCTCGCCGTAGCCAATTGCCGCGGCCAGCAATATGCCGAAGATCAGCACCTGTTGCGGCTCGACGTTGAGGTGTCGGAGCAGAGCGATGGTCACCACGGGCGCAGCGACAACGGTGGTCAGGATGTAGGCGAGCGCGGATTTGTTGAGGGACCACAAGGCCCAACGCGACACGTGCAGACGCAAGTTCGCGAAATACTCGCCAGCGAAGCGACCGGGCGCCATCATGACCTCGATGCCCATCCGGCAACAACACCGCACTGCTGATCAGACATTGATCGAGCCCCCCGGTACGGCAAGACCTTTCCTAGAACTTACAACGTGCATACCCTCGGGCGGAAGGTGGAAATCGATGCTGATCGGACAAGCCGATCCGCGATTTCCACGTCGGCCGTTCTCTGGCGCTGCTCGGCAGTTTGGAGTCAAACTCACGTTCTCAGGACACGTGGGCGGATACCGTTGCAGTTGTCTGCCCCCGAGCTCGCACATAGCGAGGCCCCACGGCCTTGACAACAGCGTCGCCGGTAACGCACTGAGGAGGTGGCGGCATGCGTCAACACGTCGAGTGGACGTAACCCTTCTCGTTATCTGACACACGGAGTAGCGGTCCCACGCGCGGTAGACGACCGACCGCACAGAAGATGATCCACACATCTTGGCGTGAGCACGCTCCGAAATCAATGACTTCACTGCGTAGCCGGGCGACGATCCAGCCGGACCGCCACCTGACCGGGCATGATCATGCCCTCGCTACGGCGGTGACTAACCAGGCGCTGGGATTACTCGGGCGCTGGGACTAACCGAGCGCTGGGACTACTCGGGCGCTGGGACTAACCGGGCAGCGGCTCACCGACGCCGCTGACGACGACGTCCCTTCGACGCACGCGCAGCTCAGCCGCGGCCAGCAGGACAGCCACGGCCGATCCGAGCGCGCCCGCGCCGGCTACGACCGCGGGTGCAGAGGCCAGCGTGGTCAAGGCGCCGCCGGCGAGCAGGCCGATGCCTTGCACCGCAAGCATTCCTGACGAGGCGAACGCGATGGCCTGTCCGCGGAACTGCTTCTGCGTGTACGTAACAAACTCGGTCATCACGAACACCTGATACGCCATCAGCGCGCCACTCAGACCCCAGAGCAGCATGCTGACTGCCAGGCCGGGTTCGAGCGCACAGGCGATCAGCGGCAGGCCGGCGGCGACGGCCAGTACCGGCACCGTGCGCGTCCGCAGGCTCGCGGGAAGCAGGCGGACGAAGGTCACCGAGCCGAGCAGCATTCCCGCAGGCGCACTTGCCAAGAGCAGGCCGACCGCAACCGGACCACCGCCGAACCGCGCCGCGTATGGCGCAGCCAGACCCTCCGGCACCACGTAGGCGCCGACCAGCCAGGCGTAGCCGAGCAGTTGCCGCAGCCGGGGGTCGCGCAACACCACAGCGACCCCGGTGCGCCACCCGCCGAGACTCCTGCCGCCGCGCGCCGGAGGTCGCGCCGCGATGACCAGCCGCAAGACGGCGGCAGATACCAGGAACGATCCGGCGTCGACGAGCAGCGCGGCATGCGCGCCGATCGCGGCGACGACGACACCACCAGCCGCAAATCCGATCAGCTGGCTTGCCTGCCCCGTGGCGAGGCGCAGGCCC
>DATFTS010000427.1:0-4459 GCA_035261645.1 Jatrophihabitans sp.
ACGTAGACCAGTGCTCGCGTGTCACCGCCACCGGTCGCCCCATTGGTGATTACGAAGCCGCCGTAGGAGTGCCCGACGAGGACGACGGGCCCGCTCGTGCGCTGGGCGAGGAACGAGGAGACGTAAGCCGCGTCACTCACCACGCCGCGCAGCAGGTTCGGCGGTACGAAGACGGTAAAACCCTGACTTTGCAACTCCGACGCGACGGCGTTCCAGCTGGACCCATCGGCCCACGCTCCGTGCACCAGGACGATCGTAGGCTTTGGCATGACTGCCTCCCCGTGCCGCAATCGACCGGTGACCAGGTCATCCTCAAACGTAAGACGCGGGCACGCGATCTGCCAGTGGTGTCATCTGATCGCTGCCACATCGGAGCCTGCGGAGAGCGGAACATAGCCCTCCGGAGTTTGTCCTACGCGCGTGGGACAAACTCGGGAGCACAACTACTCCGGGTAGGCCGGGGTCTCACCACACGGACAATCGTCTTGCGACGACGGCATCCGGTCCAACGTCGCAACGAGTAACGAACGCAGCCGTGGCAGGTTCGCCGCGAACGTCTCGAGCACCTCGGCGTGAGTGACGCCCGAGCCGTGTTCCACGCCCGCGTCCAGGTCGGTGACCAGCGCCAGCGACGTGTAGCAAAGCCCGAGTTCGCGAGCCAGCGAAGCCTCGGGCATGCCCGTCATGCCGATGATCGACCAGCCGTGCGACTGGAACTCGAGGGACTCGGCCCGGGACGAGAATCGCGGCCCGTTCACCACCACGAGCGTGCCGCCGTCACGCGCATCGCCGGACGCGACGGCCGCCGCCCGTCCGCGCGGGCAGTACGGGTCGGCGAACGTGGCGTGTTCGACGCCGGTGGCGCCGTCGAAGAAGGTGTGCGGACGTCCCCACGTGCGGTCGGCGACCTGGTCCGGTACCACGAGCGCTCCGGCCTGCAGATCCGTCGTCAGCGACCCGACTGCGGACAGCGCCACCACCTGGCGGACGCCCAGTGACCGCAGCGCCCAGAGGTTCGCGCGGTAGGGCACGACGTGCGGAGCGAACCGGTGGTCGACGCCGTGCCGAGGCAGGAAAGCGACCTGCCGCCCGGCGAGCATTCCCCACGTGATCGCGCCACTGGGCGCCCCGTACGGCGTCTCGACCGTTCGTTCCTCGGCCTCGTCGAACAGCGAGTAGAACCCGGAACCGCCGATGACACCGATCGCCGACTCAGCACTCACCCCCCAGACCTTAGAGTGGCCAGCATGGACCGTAAGCATTACGCCGACGAGCACCTCGCGTTCGGCGACGCGTTCCGCGCCTTCGCCGACAAGGTGATCGTTCCGGGCTACCTCGACTGGGAGCGTGCGGGCATCATGCCGCGCGACGTGTTCCAAGAAGCCGGCCGGGGCGGGTTCCTGGGGATGGCCGTTCCGGAAGAGTTCGGCGGTGGCGGCGTCGATGACTTCCGCTTCAACCAGATCCTCGACGAGCAGATCGCGGCGGCCGGCATCACTGCGGCGGGTTTGGGCATCTCGCTGCACAACGACACCTGTCTGCCCTACTTCCTGTCCTTCGCGAACGACGAGCAGCGCAAGCGGTGGCTGCCCGGCATCGCATCCGGCGAGTTGATCACCGCGATCGCCATGACAGAGCCCGGCGCCGGCTCGGATCTCGCCGGCCTGCGGACGAGCGCGAAGCGCGACGGCGACCACTACGTCGTCAACGGCGCCAAGACGTTCATCACGAACGGCATCAACGCTGACCTCGTCATCACCGCCGTCAAGACCGGCGGCGATCCGGGCGACCGGCGGGCGGGCATGTCCCTGCTCGTCCTCGAACGCGGCATGCCCGGCTTCGAGCGCGGGCGCAACCTGGACAAGCTCGGCATGCATTCGCAGGACACCGCCGAACTCTCGTTCAGCGACGTGCGCGTGCCCGTCGAGAATTTGCTTGGGGAGGAAGGCGAGGGCTTCACGCAACTGGCACAGAAGCTGCCGCAAGAGCGCATGTCGATCGCGGTGAACGGTGTCGCCGAAGCCACGAGTGCATACAACGAGACGCTTCAGTACGTGCAGGATCGCAGCGTCTTCGGCAAGTCGGTGGCGTCGTTCCAGAACACCAAGTTCGTGCTGGCCGAGATCGCGACGGAGATCGAGGTTGCGCAGGCATACGTCGACCGCTGCGTCGACCGGCTCAACGACAAGGAGCTCAGCCCGGCCGACGCGGCCAAGGCGAAGCTGTTCTGCACCGAACTGCAGGGCAGCGTCATCGACCGGTGCCTGCAGTTGCACGGTGGTTACGGCTACATGACCGAGTACCCGATCACCCGCCGCTACGCCGATGCGCGCGTCACCCGCATCTACGGCGGCACGAGCGAGGTCATGAAGAGCGTGATCTCCAAGTCCATTGGGCTATAGGTTCATCCTCGCGTCCGCGTCGCCGGCGCGTCTCGAGACGTTGCGGCGAGCGGGCGTCGAGCCCGAGGTGATGGTCAGCGGTGTGGACGAGAGCGCAGTGCGCACCCGCGACGTCGGCAGTCTCGTCGTCGAACTCGCACAGCTCAAGGCGCGTTCGGTCGCAGAGCAGGTGAACGGCACCGCACTCGTCCTCGGCTGCGACTCGATGCTGGAACTCGACGGCGAGGCTCTCGGCAAGCCCGGCTCGGCCCTGGCCGCACACGCGCGGTGGCTAGAGATGCGGGGACGGACCGGACGGCTGTTCACCGGCCACTGCCTCATCGACACGGGCACTGCTGGCGAGGTCAGCACCGCGGTCGAGACGAAGGTGCACTTCGCGGACGTGACGGACGACGAGATCGACGCCTACTGTGCCACGGGTGAGCCCACGGCCGTTGCCGGCGGATTCACGATCGACGGGTTCGGCGGCTGGTTCGTCGAAGGCGTCGAAGGCGACCCGCACAACGTGGTCGGCGTGTCACTCCCGGTGGTGCGTGCCCTGCTGCGGCAGCTCGGCCACGGCCTTGGCGACATCGGTTATCCGGCGCGCCAGTGACGCCGGCGTCATCGGCGCCCGCTCGGACGTGACGCTGCGGTAGGTCCGCGTCGGCGTCTCCCGGCCACGCAGCCTGATGATGCGGCCGGCGACCCAGTGCTGCTGCTCGTCTTCGGTGGCCGCCACGACGGTGACGTCCGTTGCGAGGATGTGCCCGTCCACCCGCTTGGCCAGTTCGGTGAGCCGTGCGGCCTCATTCACCGCGTCACCGATCACCGTGTACTCGAGCCTGCTGGCCGCGCCGACCTGCCCGGCGATCGCCGGGCCCGCGGCGACGCCGACCCCGATGTCGAACTCCCCCAGCTCCCCCACCCGGTCGCGGATCGCCCGCGCCGTGCACAGCGCGGCCGTCGCCGTGTCGTCGAGGGCGGCCGGCGCACCGAACACGCACAGCGCCGCGTCGCCCTCGAACTTGTTCACCAGGCCACCGTTGCTCTCCACCTCGTCGACCACGATGGCGAAGAAGCGATTGAGCATGTCGACGAACTCGACCGGATCGGTCTCTCGCGTCAGCTTGGTCGACCCGGTGATGTCGACGAAGAACGCGACCACGTGACGCTGCTCGCCGCGCAAGGTGACGCCACCACTGATCGCCTCGGCGGCCACCGCCGGACCGACGTGCCGGCCGAACAGGTCCTGGATGCGCTCGCGTTCGCGCAGGCCGGCCACCATCTCGTTGAACCCGTTCTGCAGCAGCCCGATCTCGCCCGCGTCCTCCACCTGCACCTCGACATCGAGATTGCCGTGTCCGACCCGGTGCAGTGCGTCGACCATGCCGCGCAACGGCGTGCCGATCGAGCGCGCCGAGAGCGACGTCGCGTACCCGCCCACCACCAATGCGGTCACCGCGACAACGACACCGACCGCCAGCACGTTCGTCTTGCCACGTGGCGCGGTCAGCACCAGCACGAGCCCCACAACAGGCATCCCGCTCGTGAGCACCCAGATCAGCAGCAGCCGCCATCCGACGCCGAAGAACGGTGCCTCCTTGGGCGGCGACGCCGCCAGGGCCAAGCGCGCCACCGGTTGGTTCACCCGGCCGATCACCAAATAGGTGATTCCGGCAGATGCCAGCGCCGCCAGCACGATGCCGCCGCTGATGCCCGAGACGGTCTGCGCGTCCTCGCCGACCAGCAGAGCGGACGTGGAGATGACCGCGCCACCGAAGATCCAGAGTGCGGCTGCGAGCACCGCCATGTCGCGTGGCATGCGAAGCGCGCGGGCCGCATCGTCGGGCAGGGGCGGCTCACCACGCAGCAACCAGCGCAGCGTTCGGCGCTGAAGGATCGCGCCGAGAGACACACCGACGATGACGGAGAACAGCACCATGACGCCGGTGGTCGTGAGCACCACACGCAGCTGGTGCGCGGACGCGGTCGTGTTCATTGCGGCGATGACGGCGGTGACGATCGCGACGCCGATCAGGTTGATTCCAACACCGAGCACCGCGGTGCCGAGCACC
>DATFTS010000428.1:0-1750 GCA_035261645.1 Jatrophihabitans sp.
CACCCCGGCCGATCCGCAGGCCGAGATGCTCGAGCGCTGGTGCGTGCCGTTACGCGCTGGACGTGATCTCGTCGGCTACCTGTGGGTGCTCGACGCAGAAGGAACGGTCGCGGACGCAGACCTACGAAAGCTGCAGGCATGCGCCGACGTCGCCGCTTTGACCTTGGCCAGGACCCGGCCGAACCCGCAGGCGCTCGACCGGCACCGCAGTTCGCTGCTGGCGCGGCTCGCCGCGGCCCCGGACCCGGACGCCGCGCGCGAGCTGATCGCCAGCGAAGACCTCGAGCCTGCCGCCACCGTGGTCGTCAACGCGCCGCTGGCCGCCAGCGGCTGGGTCATCGGCAACGGCATGAGCGTGCATGTCGACCCCCGGCCGGACACCTCCGCGACCAGCGGATCACCGTTGCCCCTCGTGCAGTTGAGCACAGCCGTCCAGCGCGCCGCCGCCACCTTGCAGGCGTTGCGGGCGGGCGCTCGCCTGGCCAAGCCGATATGGACCGCACTGGGATCGTGGCAGCTCATCGTGGTCGCGTCGGCGGACCTGCGGCCGTCGGACATCCACCTGGGCGTCGAGCTGCTGCGCGCGCACCGTCGCTCCGACCTGCTGCTCACAGCACGCGCCCTGTTGGAGAACGGCGGGGATGTCACAGTCACCGCAGCCGAGCTGCATGTCCATCGCACGACGCTCTACTACCGGCTGCAGCGCATCGAGACGTTGACCGGAGTCAACCTCAAGGTGGGCGGTGCACGCGAGGACCTGCTGAGCGCCTTGCGGCTGGACGCCTACCAGCGCGCCACCGACTGACGTTCGACACTTGTCGAAGGTCGTCGCGCATTCTTTCGCACCGAAACCGAAGCCAACGGCAGCGCTGCGCGCCTAACTTCAGCTCACTGCACGTGGAGGCGGGACCGCACGGGAGCGATACGTGGACACCGAAGTCAGTTGTGACGTCGTCGTTGTCGGCGCGGGCGTCATCGGCGCAAGTAGCGCCTTTCACCTGGTCCGGGCCGGACTCCGCGTGGTGGTGCTCGACACCTTCGACGGTCCAGCCGAAGGGAGCACCGGTCGCTCCTTCGCCTCGATCCGTGGTCAGTGGGCCGATCCACTCAACATCGAGCTGTCGTGGCGCAGCATCCAGGCCTACCGCTCGTTCCCCGAGCAGCACGGCGTTGACGTGGGATACCGCCCGAGCGGGTACCTGTTCCTCGTGCCGCAGTCGGCGTGGGAGGCACATCTCGCCGCGGTCGAACTGCAGCGCGCGCACGGTGTGCCGGTCGAGGTCCTCGACCCGACGGACGCGCAGCGGATCACCCCGTTTGCCACCGCCGGCCTCGGCGGTACGACGTGGGGGCCTGCCGACGGCGTGGTGGACCCGCATCTGGTCACCAGCGCGTACTTGCAGCTGGCGCGTGCGGCGGCTGCGCAGATCTTCTTCCGGCACCGTGTCACCGCCGTCGAGGCGGGCAGCGAGGGCTGGATCGTGACCGCCGGCGAGCGGCGCTTCCAGGCTCAACACGTCGTCAATGCAGCAGGCGGCTGGGCCGGTGAGCTTGCCAGGCTGGCCGACCTGTCCGTCCCGGTCGTGCACTCGCGACGCAACATCTACTCCACCGCGCCGGGGGCGATGGATCGGCAGGTGCCGATGACGATCGACCTGGACACCGGCGTCTTCGTCCGCAGCGAGGGTGCCCGGTTGCTCTTCGCGGCGGCGCGCCGCGACCAGGCCGACGGTTATGACGTCTCGGTCGA
>DATFTS010000429.1:0-2460 GCA_035261645.1 Jatrophihabitans sp.
GGCACAGCTGCGGCAGACGTGGCTCGACGGTGTCGGCTCGGTGTTCCGCAGCAGGCAGGTGCAGGTATGACGGCAACTGCGGTGCGTCCGCTGCTGACGCTGCACGACATCCACAAGAGCTATGGGCCCGTCGACGTGCTGCACGGCGTGAGTCTCGACATCCGCGCCGGGCAGGTGGTGTGCCTGATCGGCCCGTCAGGTTCGGGCAAGACCACGCTGCTGCGCTGCGTCAACTATCTCGAGACACCGAACAAGGGACGCGTCGTCGTCGACGGCGAGCTGATCGGCCAGTACACCAAGCGCGGACGCCTCATGCCGTTGCCGCCGCGCGAGCTCGCCGGCCAACGGGCGTCCATCGGCATGGTGTTCCAGCACTTCAACCTGTTCCCGCACATGACGGTGCTGGAGAACATCATCGAAGCACCGGTCGGCATCAAAGGTGAGCGCAAAGCCGACGCGCACACCAAGGCGAAGGACCTGCTGCGCCGCGTCGGGCTGGCCGACAAGGGCGACAGCTATCCGCGCCGGCTCTCCGGCGGCCAGCAGCAGCGCGTGGCAATCGCGCGCGCACTTGCGATGAACCCGAAGCTCATGCTCTTCGACGAGCCGACCTCGGCGCTCGACCCGGAGATCGTCGGCGAGGTGCTCGACGTGATGCGCACCCTCGCCGACGACGGCATGACAATGCTGGTGGCAACTCACGAGATGTCGTTCGCACGCGACGTCGCCGATCGTGTGGTGTTCATGGACGGCGGCGTGGTGGTCGAGGACGGCCAGGCCCGCAGCCTCCTCACCGCCCCGACACAGCCGCGTACCCAGCAGTTCCTCGCCCGCCTGATATGACGGAGCTGACCGGCCGGACGGTGCTTCTCACCGGAGCGTCGAAAGGCATCGGCGCAGCCACCGCTCGCGCTCTCGGTGCCGCCGGCGCGCACGTGATCGCTCACTACAACAGCGACAAGGACGGCGCCCGCGCGGCGACCGGCGAGCTGCCCGAGGACCGCCGGCTGTTACTGCAGGCCGACCTGTCCGAGCCGAGCGGTGCGCGCGACCTCTGGCAGCGCGCCGTCGCGTGGCGCGGCAGCATCGACGTGCTGGTCAACAACGCCGCGGTGCTCACCGAGTCGCCGCTCGCGGCAACGGACGAGGAGTGGGACACGGTCTGGGCCGACACCTACGCCACCAATGTCGCCGGGCCGATGGCGCTCACCCGCGAGGCGGTGCAGCACTTCCGGGCGCGTGGCGCGGGCGTGCTGATCACGATGTCCAGCTGGGCGGCGCAGCGCGGCTCGGGGAACCCGCACCTGCTGGCCTATGCCGCGTCCAAAGCGGCGTTGAAGGCGGCGACGCAGACGATCGCACGCGCCCACGCTGCTGAGGGAGTGCTGGCCTACGTGATCGCACCGGGCATGGTGCGCACGCAGATGTCGGTGGATGCCGCGGCACAGTCCGGCGGCGAGGCCGGCACCCGCGCGAACCTCGCGATGGGCGAATGGGTGCCACCGGAGGAGATCGCCGAGCTGATCGTCTACCTCGCCAGTGGCAGCCGCCGGCACCTCAGCGGCGCGACCTTCGACGTCAATGGCGCGAGCTATATCCGCTGACCCGGTCCTTTCTGGCGATAGGGCCGCATACTGGATGTACTGAGGGCGTTTTCGCGAGCAGTGCCCCTGTCCGCCGTTCTTGGCGATTGCCGAGTTGGTGCGCGCGTCTCAGTCGGCGCGTCTGCCTGGCGGGACGCCCACGTTGTCCGAATCTCCGAACGGCCTGAATCAGGTTGCGCTGGCAGAACTGGCTGGGCTGTTGATGGCTACCAGCTCGTTCGAGGAGCTGATGCAACGGATCGCGGACCTGTCCGCACGCGTCGTTCCGGCCGCTGCCACGTGCGGGATCACGCTTGCCGAGGACGGTCACGTGATCACTGTCGCGTCCGCCGACGCACTGGCCCGACTGCTGGACGAGCAGCAGTACGAGCTCGACATGGGTCCGTGCCTCGAATCGTTGAGCACCGCCGCGATCGTGACCAGTGACGATTTGACTCGCGAGGCCCGCTGGAACGGCTATCCCCCACGGGCCGTGGCGCACGGGGTTCAGTCGGTCTACTCCAGCCCACTGCTGGTCAACGGCACGCCGATCGGGGCGCTCAACATGTACGCCGTGACACCGCACGCGTTCGACGCCGACGCCCGCGCCGCCGTCGCTCAGTTGACCGCTCTGACCGCGGCCACTATGACCGCCGCGATGCGCCACTACGACGAGGCGACGCTCACTGACCACTTGCGCGCAGCGCTGTCGAGCCGCTCGGTGATCGACCAGGCAATCGGCATCGTGATCGGCGTGCAGCACTGCCCCGCCCAGGAGGCGTTCGACATCTTGCGCACCGTGTCGCAGAACCGCAACATCCCGCTGCGCGAGGTCGCGGCCGAGTTGGTCGCGCGTACCAGCCAGGGCAGCCGGCCG
>DATFTS010000430.1:0-4558 GCA_035261645.1 Jatrophihabitans sp.
GGCTGGAAGCGCGGACAACTCGCAAAGGAGGCGACTACTCGCACTCAGAGCGGGATGTTGCCGTGCGCGCCACGTCCAGCGGGCGCGCTTGCCAGCGCTTCGACGATCGCAGCGCGCGTGCGCGACGGTTCGATGATCTCGTCCACCACGCCGATCTCCATGGCGCGCGCGACCCCGCCGGCGATCTTCTCGTGCTCGGCGGCGAGCGTGGCGTGCAGTGCCTCGCGCTCGCCGTGCGGCGCGGCGGCGAGCTTCTTGCGGTGCAGGATGCCGACGGCAGCTGACGCGCCCATCACGGCCACCTCCGCACCCGGCCACGCGAAGACGCGTGTCGCACCGAGCGCGCGCGAGTTCATCGCGATGTAGGCGCCGCCGTACGACTTGCGCATGACCAGCGTGACCCGAGGCACGACGGACTCGCCGAACGCGTGCAACAGCTTGGCGCCGCGGCGCACGATGCCGTCCCACTCCTGCCCGACGCCAGGCAGGTAGCCCGGCACGTCGACGAGCACGACCAGCGGGACGCCGAACGCGTCGCACATGCGCACGAACCGCGCGGCCTTCTCCGCCGACGGCGAGTCGAGGCAGCCGCCCAGTCGCAGCGGGTTGTTGGCGATGACGCCCACCGTGCGGCCGGTCAGCCGGCCGAGTCCGGTGACGATGTTCGGTGCGAACTTCGCGTGCAGCTCGGCGAACGCGCCGTCGTCCAGCACCGCACCGATGACCGGGTGCACGTCGTAGGCACGCTTGGGGTTGTCCGGCAGCAGCTCGCCGAGGTCGCGGGGCGCGCCCGCCAGCGAAACGTCGAAGGAACCCTGCCGCGCCAGTAGTGACGTCATCGCCCGCGCCGATGCGATCGCCGAGCCCTCGTCCTCGGTCACGACGTGCACCACGCCGCTGCGCCGCCCGTGCGTATCCGGGCCACCGAGTGACTCCATGTCGACGTTCTCTCCGGTGACCGACCGGACGACGTCCGGGCCGGTGACGAACACCCGCCCGCCGGTCGACATGATCACGATGTCGGTGAGCGCCGGGCCGTAGGCCGCACCGCCGGCGGCGGGGCCGAGCACCACAGAGATCTGCGGCACCCGTCCGGACGCGCGGATCATCGCCTGGAACACCATGCCGACCGCGTGCAGCGCCTCGACGCCTTCGGCCAGCCGGGCCCCGCCGGAGTGCCAGAGACCGATCACCGGCACCCGCTCACGCACCGCGAGGTCGATGGTGTCGACGATGTGCAGGCAGCCGGCCGAGCCCATCGCGCCGCCCATCACCGTGCCGTCCGTGCAGTACGACGTCGCGGGCGAGCCGTTGACGCGACCGCGTGCGGCGACGACGCCGCTGTCGTCGCGTGGCCGGATCAGCTCCATCGTCCCGGCGTCGAACAGCTTCTCCAGGCGCAGGACCGGATCGCGCGGGTCGATCTCGGTGGCCGGTGGATGTGCCAGGGCAGTCATGTCATGCCTTTCGGAAGATCAGCGAGACGTTGTGCCCGCCGAACCCGAACGAGTCGTTCATCGCCGCGGGCACCGGCATCTGCCGGGCTTCGCGGGGTACGTCGACGCGCAACTCGTCGTCGGGGTCATCGAGGTTGATCGTCGGCGGCACCACGTCGTGCTGCACGGACAGCACGGCGGCCACGCTTTCGATCGCGCCAGCCGCGCCGAGCAGGTGTCCGGTCATCGACTTGGTACTGGTGACGACGGTGTCCGCGCCGTACAGATCGGCGATCGCGTTCGCCTCTCCCATGTCACCTACGGGTGTGGACGTACCGTGCGCGTTCACATACACCACGTCGTCGACGTCCACACCCGAGCGGGCCAACGCAAGGCGCATGGCACGCGCCTGGCCCGTCTGGTCGGGCTGCACGATGTCATAGGCATCGGAGGTGATACCGGCGCCGGCCAGCACCGCGTACGGAGCGCGGCCGCGCGTCTCGGCTGCCGCACGCCGCTCGAGGACCAGCACGCCGGCGCCCTCGCCAAGCACGAACCCGTCCCGCCCCTTGTCGAAGGGCCGGGACGCGCGCTGCGGCTCGTCGTTGCGCATCGACATCGCGCGCATCTGCGCGAACCCGGCGATGTTGAGCGGGTGGATGCAGGCCTCAGTGCCGCCGACAATGACGACGTCGGCGCGGTCGAGCTGGATGAGATCCAGCCCGTACGCGATCGCCTCAGAACCAGAGGCGCACGCGCTCACCGTCGTGTGGACGCCGGCCTGCGCACCGAGTTCCAGGCCGACGTATGCGGCCGGCCCGTTCGGCATGTTCATCGGGATGAGCAACGGCGAGACCCGGCCCGGGCCCTTGTCGAGGTAGATGTCGTACTGCGCGAGCAGGCTCGTCACTCCACCGATGCCGGTGCCGATCACCACCGCGACGCGCGTCGGGTCGAGCCCGGCGTCGGCGCTGCGACCTTCGAACCCCGCGTCGGTCCACGCCTCGCGTGCCGCAACGAGCGCTGCTTGCTCGCTGCGGTCGAGCCGGCGGGACTGGACGCGGGACAGCACCTCGGCAGGGTCGACCGCCATCCGTCCGGCAATACGCACCGGCAGGTCGGCCGCCCAGTCCTCGGTGAGGGCGACGATCCCGGACCGGCCTTCGAGCAGGCCGGCCCAGAACGTCGCAACGTCCCCGCCGAGCGGCGTTGTGGCGCCGAGCCCGGTGACGACGACGTCGTTCGACGAGGTCACTTTGCCGCGTGTGTGTCGATGTACTTGACGGCGTCGCCGACGGTCTTGAGGTTCGACAGCTCGTCGTCAGGGATCTTCACGCCGAACTTGTCCTCGGCAGCCATCGCGACCTCGACCATGGACAGCGAGTCGACGTCCAGGTCGTCGACGAAGCTCTTGTCGGGAGTGACGTCCTCGGGCGATACGCCGGCGACCTCTTCGAGGATCTCGGCGAGGCCTGCGAGGGTGTTCTCGGCCACTGGGTTTCCTTTCGGTGTGTTGGGCACCGCCCGGTCGGGCGGCGCGTCGAACGTTACGGAGCGAGCACGACCTGACCGGCGTAGGCAAGGCCGGAGCCGAAGCCGAGCAGCAGGACGGGTGCGCCGGACGGGATCTCGCCGGCCTCGACCATGCGCGAGAGCGCGAGCGGGATGGTGGCCGCCGACGTGTTGCCGGACGTGACGATGTCGCGCGCGACGATCGCGTTGGGCAGCCCGATCCGCCGAGCCAGCGCGTCGATGATGCGCAGGTTGGCCTGGTGCGGCACGAACGCCGCGATGTCTTCGGGTGGCACGCCGGCGCGCTCGCACGCCTGCAGGGCGATGGGCGCCATCTGGCTGGTGGCCCAGCGGTAGACCGTCTGGCCCTCCTGCCGGAAGACCCGGGTCTGCTCGTCGATCGCGACGCTGTCGAAGAGTTCCCCGTCGCTGCCCCACACCACCGGGCCGAGACCCGGCTCGTCGGCCGGTCCGACCACCGCAGCGCCCGCGGCGTCGGCGAGGATCACGCAGGTGCTGCGGTCGTTCATGTCCAGCCAGCCGGAGAACCGCTCGCTCGCTACGACCAGTGCGTTGCGAGCCTGCCCGGTCTGCACGGCGGCGGACGCGACGTTGATCGCGTATACGAAGCCGGAGCAGCCCGAGCTGATGTCGTAAGCGCCCGGCGCGATGATGCCGAGCCGAGTGGCCAGGCTCGGAGCCGCGGCAGGGATCGGCGTGGGCATCGTGCACGTCGCCACGATCACCAGGTCGATGTCGTCGGTCGACACGCCGCTCGCCGCGATGGCTTTGCTGCCGGCCTGTTCGGCCATGTCGACGACGGTCTCTTCCGGGTCGGCCCACCGGCGTTCGGCGATGCCGACGCGCGTCTTGATCCACTCGTCGTCGGTGTCGACGCCGCGGGCAATCAGGTCGTGGTTGGTGACCACGTTCGCGGGCCGGTAATGCCCGAGTCCCAGGATGCGCGTGGCGGCGGCGCCGATGGGCATCGCAAGTTGGGCGGCCATCTACTCGGCCCCGTCCGAGATGCGGGCGACCGGCAGGCCGGCTGGGACGATGTCGCCGTCGCTGCGCAGCCACTCGGTCAGGACACCGGCGTGCAAGGCGAGGATCGGATGCTCGTCGCGGTTGGTGCGCACGGTCCCCAGCCGCGCGCCGCGCGCCACCTGCTGGCCCTCTTCGATCGCATCGGCGCGGGTGAAGACGCCCTTGGCCGGAGTAACAACTACGCGGAACTCGGGTGTGTGCTCGCCCTGCCCGTGCTGGGGCCTGCTCGCGATGAGGGCCCGGGCGGCGTCGAGGTCGGCGGGTGACTTGATCGCGATCAGCTCCACGCCGGGCAGCTCCCGCTTGGCGATGCCACTCAGCACGCCGCCCGGCGCGAGTTCGACCACGCCGGTGACGCCGAGATCAGCACAAGAACCCATGCAGAGGTCCCAGCGCACCGGGAGGGTCACCTGCCGGACGAGCCGCTCCATAAGGTCGGTGCCCGTCACGACGCCCTGCCCGTCTGCGTTGGACAGCAGGATCGGCCGCGGGTCGGCTGGTCGTAGTCCGGCCGCGTACGCGCCGAGCGCCTCGGCCGCCGGCGCCATGTAGTGCGTGTGGAA
>DATFTS010000431.1:0-2783 GCA_035261645.1 Jatrophihabitans sp.
AGGCGGCACAGCGGCTCGTTGATCGCCTCGGCCCCGGGCGGGTCTGGGTAATCCGACCTGTGGTGCCATCGGGTGGCTAGTCCCCCAGCTCTCAGTGCACCATCTGGGGCATGAAGACGGTGGTGCTGGGGACGGGTCCGGCGGGCTGCGCCGCCGCGTTGGCGTTCGCGCGGCGCGGGCATGACGTCTGCCTCGTCGGCCGGGACGAGCCGCCGGTGTTGGGGACGGCGTCGGCCGATCAGATCTTTGAGAGGTGGGACCGTCCCACGATCGGTCAGTTCCGTCAGCCCCACAACTTCCTCGGACGCGGGCGGGCGATCTTGCGCGACGAACTCCCGGACGTCTATGACGCGCTGCTCGCGCGCGGAGCGGGCGAAATTCGGCAGGCAAGCTTCCTCGGCGACGCCGCGCGGAAGCCAGATGATGCTGACCTAGCGACCATCGCCTGTCGGCGTCCAGTTATCGACGCCGCATTATGGTCGGCGGCCGCGGCACAACGTGGCGTGACGTTGCGTGCTGCCGGTGTCAGCGGACTGCGGATGAACAGGTCGCAGGTCACCGGCGTCCGGCTGACGTCCGGCGAAGTGCTCAGCGCCGACCTCGTCGTCGATGCCATGGGGCGCAACTCCGCGACCAGTCGTTGGTTGGAGGAGCAGGGCGCGCGCGCCTGGCCGCAGCGAATGACGGACAGCAAGCTGCTGTACTACAGCCGTCACTACCGCTTCCGCGGCGAGCCGCTGCCGTACGCGTCCGTCCTCGGCGGCCCGCGTGGTGACCTCGGCTATCTCGCGTTCGCGGTGTTCATCGGCGACAGCGCGACATTCTGCCTGTGCGTGATGGCGCCCGCCTGGGAGCAGGAGTGGCGCGAGCTGCGGAATCCGGCCGCGTTCGATCGAGTTGCCCGGGCCTTGCCGGGCATGGCCGCCTGGCTAGACGCCGCCCAGCCGCTCACATCCGTCCTGCCGATGGGCCAGCTGCGCAACACGCTGCGTGAAACCGTCGACCACGACACGCCTCTCGTCACCGGGCTGATCCCGGTGGGCGATGCGCGCTGCCATACGAACCCGACGTTCGCCTTCGGCCTGTCGTTCTCGCTGTCCCACGCGACCGCGCTCGCCGCCGCGGTCGACGCAGCGACGGACGACACCAACCTCGTCCTGACCTTCGAGGACGCAATCGGTCAAGATGCCACCACCCGGTTCGAGGCGGTCAGTGCAGAGGATCGAGATCGCATTCGGCTCTGGTCCGGCGAGCCGATCAACCCGACCGACCGCGCGGACACGATGCCCCTGTTCCTGCGATCCGTCGTCTATCGCGTTGCTGTTCAGGACCCGGCGCTGCTGCGCGCCGTGTGCCGACGCATCGCCATGCTCGATCCCATCGATGCGCTGGCAACTGACCAAGAGTTGCTCGATCGCGCAGAGAAGCTGTTCAAGCAGCTGCCGCCCACTACACCGACGCCGCGCGGCGACATCCTCGCTGCGCTCCGCGACAGGTAGACCCCGCCCGTCGATCCGCCCCTGTCGCGTCCGTGCTCGAGCACGCGTTGATCAGAGCATTTGTCCGGGTTGGATGAGGCCGGACTCATACGAGTAGATGACGATCTGCACCCGGTCGCGCAACGCGAGTTTGGCGAGGATGCGGGCGACGTGACTCTTGACGGTTGCTTCGCCGAGGAACAGTGCGTCGGCGACTTCGGCGTTGGATCGGCCCGCTGCGACCAACCGCAGCACGTCGAGCTCCCGGTCGCTCCGTCGTGCCCGACGGCGTGCCAGCACCGGCCGGGCAGTAGAGGACCGATCGCTCGGCTGCTGTACCGCCGGCGGCGGATACTGCGTTGCAGGCCACCGGCGCGAGACGGGCTGTACTGCGGAGCGAAGGGCGGCGGCGATGACGACCAGTACGGCGATCGAGGATGAGCAGAACCCCAGTCCTACGCAGTGCTGGTGCTGCGGCGCCATCGACGACCCATCGAAGCTGGTGCATTTGGGGAACCACCCCGAGGTCACGGTCTGTACGCGCTGCGCGCACTCGCTGAGCAAGTGGGCCTGGGAGGTCGAGGACCAGTCCCGCACCGGGTTGGCCGTGCGCACCCGCGACCGGTTCCGGCGACTGCGCAAGACTGTGGTCCGCCGCGGCTGGCACCGCAACAAGATCGTCGGCCGCGGCCTGCGCTGGCTCGGACGATTCACGCCCTGAGCAGCGCATCCCGCAGGCTCTCTACTGCGGAACGCCCGCCATCCCAGGAGCGGTCGCACAGACCCGGCACGTGACCCCGGAGGGCGCACCCGGCGCCGCGAACGGATCTACGCCGTCGATCAGGAACGTCGGCGAGCTGCAGGTCATGCCGACGTTTCCTGCAGCCAGCAGCGGTATCGGCGCAGCGCACGAGCTTGGTCGAGGTTGTCGCGCACGAGCGCGTGCATCGGATGGGTGCGCAGCACTGGGTCTTTGCCGCGAGCGATGCGATGCAGTTGGTGACGGACGAGCGCCATGCCAGCGGCCGACGCCACGGTCTTGTCCGACCACGTGATCGGTCGCAGTCGCCGTGTTACGTCCTCGCCGGCCAGCCATCGGTTCGGCAAGTCGGGAGTGACCGCCATCGCGGTTGCCATGCCGACGATGGCGACGCCGCTCACACGCACCTTCTCCGCGGTGTCACGCCGTGAGATGCCACCCGTCAGCATCAACGGCAGCGGGCTCGTCCCGGCGAGTTCGTTCGCCGGATCGAGGAAGTACGCCTCCCGTGACAGGGTGCGGGCGTCTGCCGATCGTCCCGACAT
>DATFTS010000432.1:0-3519 GCA_035261645.1 Jatrophihabitans sp.
ATATGAGCTGATCGACGTGGCCTTTGAGGCGCGCGAGATCGACGGCTCCCGAGCGCGGACCGGGGCAGATGCAAGCGCCGGGATTGTCAGCCGATGTACTCGAACAGTGACACGACGATTCCATCCGGCCCTCGCACGTAAGCCATCCGCACGACGCCTTGGTACTCGCCGATACCACCGACCAGTCCGTAGCCCTCGGTAGCTGCCCAATCGACCGCCGCCTGCAGGTTCTCGACCTCGAAGGACACGTTGCGCAACCCCAACTCGTTGGCCATCGCGGTCGGCGACCCCGGTACGGACTCAGGTCGCACGAATCTCGCGAGCTCCAGGCGGTCGCCCGCGCCCGGCACTCTGAGCATGACGACCTCGGTTCGCGAATCGGGAATGCCGCAGACCGTATCCACGAACTCGCCCTCCACGAACGTGCGTCCCTCGACCTCCAGACCGAGGCCGACAAAGAATGCCGTAACCGAGTCAAGGTCGGCGACGGTGATGCCGATGTGGTCGAAACGCTTGATGTGTGACATGGCTGCATCCTCCACTGCCCGTTTGATGCCTTCACTGCGAGGACGCATCCGCTGCACCGGTCTCGACATCCTCGCCGCCGCAGATTTGGCATTGGCGGGATGAGATCAGTCGTCCATGGGCGAGTTGCGGTCGCTGTGGTGGAGCCACGCAGCGGTAGACAGCGCGCGTCCGACGGATCCATATGCGCGGTGCACGCGGTTCTGTGGGGCCGCGCATAGCGACGGTCCGTGGATCGGCCGAACGGAGTGATCCGTTACGGGCTGCGCACGATGACGCCTGTCAAGCCGATGCGGCTCGGAGCTCCCGGATTGCGGGGGCTGTGGCGGTTTCTCAGGGGCGTGCCACGCGGGCACCGAAGTGCGGCCGCGTGCGGCTGAAAGTCGGCAAATGCAGCCGTATGCCGGATCAGTATTCGCCGTCGATGCGGGCGTGCGCGGCATGCCGGTACGGCGCTTTGCCGGCTACGCAAAACGCATCTCAAACGCGCACGCGGACGCGCGAAGTCGGGTCGAACGGTAGCGGCGTCCTGCGCATGGTTCCGGCTCCCCGCCCAGCCTTCGGCCGGGCGGGGAGCCGCGAGATAGACCGTTTAGAAGGAGCTCACGCCGTCCATCTGGACATCGACGTTGGTGTAAGTGTTGGAACCCGTGACCGTGACGTCGCCGGCGGTGAATATGCCGAAGTGGTTGTCGCTGATCCAGTTGCCGCGCACGGTGATCTGCAGCGGACTGGCGCTGCCGAGGTAGATGCCGGTGGTTTCGAGGTCGGCCTCGTCGGTGCGCAGATTGTTCGTGCCGATCAGGTTGCCGATGACCTGGTTGCCGGTGAAGTCGTTCATCGGACCGTCCGGGATGTTGGGCACGTGCGAGTGCACGACGACGCCGCCGTGACCGTTGCCGTGGAACTCGTTGTAGGAAATCACGTTGTTCTTCACCGTGCCGCCCGGGATGGGGCTGGCCAGGATGACGCCGCTGCCTGCCGAGGCGTCCGGCGCCGTGGGCGTGGCGAGCCCGTTGTCGTCGGAGATGTTGCCGGTGACCAGGTTGCCGACGACGCCGGCACCGGTGTGGTCTGCCAACGCGATGCCGCAGCCGCCGAAGTTACGGTTGGTGACATTCTCGGCGATGACGTTGTTTGCGGCCGGCGCGCCGAGGTCGTCGGCGACGTTGATGCCCACGCCGTTCTCGGTGGCGATGTTGCCGCGCGCGATCGAATGCGAAGTGCTGTTCAGGTCGATACCGGAACCCTTGTTGCCGTGCACGCGGTTGTTGATGATCATCACGTGATCGGCCGGCGCCGGTCCCTCGGCGGTGAACCCGGCGGTGATGATCCCGTCATACGGGAAGTCCGGGTTGTCGCCGGAGGCATTCACGACGGTTAGCCCGCGGACCGTCGACCATGAGGCGGTGATGCCGACGCCGTACGGGGCGCCGGTGGCGTCGATCACCGCGCCGGGCATACCAGCGAGGGTGATGCGCCGGTCGACGGTGACGCTGGTGGCGTAGACGCCGCGGCAGACCACGACGGTCCCGCCGGGCCGCGCGTCTTCGATCGCGGCCTGGATGTCGGTGTACTGCGCATGCCGGCAGGACGTGTCCGAGTTGCGTGCCGCGCCGTTCGGCGCGACGTAGAGCCGGCCCGAGCCGTGCGCGTCGGCCGGACCGGCGCTGAACAGCGGAACTGCCAGCGCGACGCCGAGCGCTGCGACTGTTGTCATTGACTGGATAAGACGACGATGTTGCATGAAACCTCCCCCGTCACAGGCCCCGCGCCTGCGCCTGCGCAGTATGCCTATCAACATTTGTTTTGGGCAACTGTCGACGATCGATCAGACAGTTAGCGCAAAGCTGCCTGGCGATCGCGGAAGTCCGGCTATTTCTGCGAGACCGCGGTGGCGGTGATGGTGAACGTCACCTGATCGGTCAGCGACGCTCCGGGCGGCACCTGGTCGCCGGGAGTCAGCAGCTCAGCGAGGGTGCTCGTCTGCGAGTTGCTGCATGTGACCGTCGGCTGGTTATGGTTGCCGTGGCCGCCGCCCTTGACCTGGGTTCCCTCGAAGATCGTCGTCTGGGTGGTGTCGTCGAAGGCGCTGAGTTCAAACTTGGTCGGGATCAGCGTCCCGGATCCGCCGGAGACGACCTGCACCGCTTCCCAGCCGCCCATGTCACTGCTGTTGTTGACGTTCGTCAGAACTGTGATCTGCTGGCCGTTGTTGCAGCTGAGTGGCTGCTCCTGCAGGCCGCCTCTGGCCGCCTGGGCGGTGGACGCGCCGATGAGCAGCGCGCCGGCCGCGCCGGCGAGTGTGGCCGCGCCCAATAGTGCCGACTTGTTCATGATTCCCCCCGAAACGACTCCGATGATGGACGATCCGACGCTAGGCAGATCCACGTCGGACTACATCCCTCATCTGCGCCATTCGCGAAAATATCGTTACCGAGCCAGCGCAGCCGACGTCGATGGGGTGTATGCAACGAATATGGCGAGAGCACCATGGACGGCACCGCCGGGCTGGTTGAGGTTGTTCAACAAAGTCAACATCGGCATGCAGAGGCTCGGCGTTCCGCTCGGGCCGACGCAAGTCTTGACAGTTCGCGGGCGGACCTCGGGCAAGCCGCGCACCACACCGGTCACCCCGCTGACCGTTGACGGGCGGCGCTACGTGATTGGAGGCTTCGCAAACGGCGACTGGGTCGCAAACGCCCGCATGAACGGCGCAGCGACGCTCCGGCACGGGCGCCGGACCGAGAACATCGAGTTGGTCGAGCTACCGGAATCCGAGCGAGGCCCGATCATGCGTGCGTTCCCGACCGAGGTACCGCGCGGGGTCTCCTTCTTCGTCAAGACCGGCGCGGTCGAGGCACCCACCCCTGAGGCGTTCGAGCGAGGCGCGGCGAAGGTCGCCGTGTTCCGTATCGAGCCGCGCTGACAGACCGCAGGATTTCGGCCTTACGTTCAGTCAACGGGTTCAGCATCCTGGCACATGCCGTACTA
>DATFTS010000433.1:0-4175 GCA_035261645.1 Jatrophihabitans sp.
GGCACCTCGATGTCGGCTCGTCGCATCCTGGGGCTGGAGTAGGTCCCAAGGGTTGGGCTGTTCGCCCATTAAAGCGGTACGCGAGCTGGGTTTAGAACGTCGTGAGACAGTTCGGTCCCTATCCGCCGCGCGCGCAGGAGATTTGAGAAGGGCTGTCCCTAGTACGAGAGGACCGGGACGGACGAACCTCTGGTGTGCCAGTTGTTCCGCCAGGAGCACTGCTGGTTGGCTACGTTCGGAAGGGATAACCGCTGAAAGCATCTAAGCGGGAAGCTCGCTTCAAGATGAGATCTCCCATCCTTTATGGAGTAAGGCCCCCGGCTAGACCACCGGGTTGATAGGCCGGAAGTGGAAGCGCGGTAACGCGTGCAGCTGACCGGTACTAATAGGCCGAGGACTTGCCACATAACTCGCTCTGCGGGCCCAGCCCGCGAGCACTTCGCGTCCACTGTGCGGTTCCCGAGGTACGGTCGCCGCTGCTTTTGCAGCGTGCGGACCATATCTCCATAGAGTTTCGGCGACCATAGCGAGAGGGAAACGCCCGGTCCCATCCCGAACCCGGAAGCTAAGCCTCTCAGCGCCGATGGTACTGCGCGGGCCACCGCGTGGGAGAGTAGGACGTCGCCGGACACAACGTTAAGACGAGGGTCGTTCGGTTCGCCGAACGGCCCTCGTCGCGTTAATGGACTCCTATCACGGGTTCCTGGTGACTTTTCGGGTACCCAGAATTGAGGCGATTTCGATGTCGACCCCACGTGGCGGTCGCCGAAGTGCCGGTGGCAACCAAGGTCCACGCAGGTCTCGAGGGGCCGGCCCCGGTGCCGGCAAGTCCCGAGGTGCGGACGGGGGCGGGCGGGCGGCTCGTGGCGGTGCGGACGCTGATCGCACCGGTGGCCGGGCTGATCGCACCGGTGGCCGGGCTGGTCGTGGCGGTGGCCGGGCTGATCGCAACGTCAGCGCGGATGGAGCTCTGGCCGGCGGTCGTGGTGGCTCAGAGCGCGGCCGCAACCCGCGCGCAGCTGAACGCGACGGCGGCCGGGCCGATCGTGGCGGTGCTCGGGAGTCATTCGCGTCGGACCGCGCACTACCGGTGCCCGACGATGCTGACGTCTCCCTGCTCGACCGGGGCGTGCGGGCGGAGCTTCGATCGTTGAGCAAGCTGAACGCTGATGCCGTTGGCAAGTATCTGGTGGTGGCCGGGCAGCTGCTGGATAGCGATCCGCAGCGCGCGCTCGCGCACGCTCGCGCGGCCCGTGCGCGGGCAGCGCGGGTCGCTGCTGTGCGCGAAGCCGTGGGGGTAGCGGCATACCAGGCAGGCGAATGGGCCGAGGCTCTTACCGAGCTGCGGACCGCGCGCCGAATCTCTGGCGACCCCAGCAACCTGCCGCTGATCGCCGATACCGAGCGGGCGCTGGGACGACCCGAGCAGGCGGCACGGGTCCTGGACGACCCTGATGTGCGGCGACTTGACGCTGAGACCCGGGCGGAGCTGCTAATCGTCGTCGCCGGTGCGCGACGTGATCTGGGCCAGCTCGACGCAGCTCTGTCAGTGTTGGCCCGCGGCGGCTTGGACACCGAACGCCCCCGACCCGGCGCAGCTCGGCTGTGGTACGCCTACGCCGACGCGTTGGAGGCACTCGGTCGGCGCGAGGAGGCCGCACGCTGGTTCGCGGCGTCAGCGGCGCAGGATCCCGAGGGTGAGCTGGACTCGGCCGAACGCGCGGCCGCTCTGCTCTGAACCCCTGCTCTGAATCCCTGCTCCGAATCCCCTGCGCGGCAAACTGGCGCGGGTGTCCGCGCCTGTAGCACAGCCGGCTGACGGTTTCGCTGTTTATCGTGCACAGCGCGTCGGTCGTCCACAGCTGCTGTAATGCGGCGGCGCGCCCTCGGTCCATGTCGGCAGCATGGCGTCCATGACGACAACAACCGAGCGTCCGGTCGCGGATAACCACGTGTTCCTCCGCGGGCGATTGGCGGGCGTTCCGCTCTACCGGGAGTTGCCGAGTGGCGACACGCTCGCAGTGTTCCGTGTCACCGTGCCGCGGCCGGACGGCGAGCGCGTTCGGGTGGACAGCATCGAGTGCGCGGCGGTCAAGTCCCGCGTTCACAAGACGCTCGCCCGAGCGAACGCCGGTGACTCGGTCGAGATCGTCGGCAGTCTGCACCGACGGTTCTGGCGAACCCCGTCAGGGCCGGCAAGCCGCTACGCAGTGGACGTGGATTCGGTGCGCCTCACCCGGACTGGTCGGCGAGGCGGCGCATGACCAGTCCGGACGCCGGCTTCGGTGTGAACAGCGTGGACTTGCGTGGCATCCGGGCGCCGGCGGCGGCGACGGCGGCGACAGCGGCAACCGGTGTGGGACGTAACAGCAGCGCAACTCCGCCGTTCTCGCGCGCCTCGGCAACTGCCTCCTCGAGGCTGTGTGCGTATCCGACGTTGGCTTCATCGTCTGCCAAGCGCAGAGCACGCTCCACAAGTCCACGATGCGCGACGGTGACGTCGAGTTCGGTCAGTGCGTCGACGGCGCCGGGACGGGCAGCGGCGTCAGCGAGTCGGTGCTCGTCGTCGGAGACGAGGTAAGCATGCGCTCCGTCGCTCAGGATTGCCGTGAACTGCGCTCGGTCACCAAGCTCGTCAAGAGTGCGGCCCAGCGGAGCGTCAACCGGCGTAACTTCGGCCCAGCCAGACAGCCGCTCGACGGTTTCGGTCAGCGTGATGCCGTGCAGCAAGCGGTGGATCGCGTGGACCTGGGGCCCATATTCGCTGGAATCGACGACCAATGCAAGGCCGCGGTCCCAGGGTCCTGGCCCATCGGTCGCGCGCTGACGGCGCTGGCGTTCCTGATAGGTCGCGTAGCGATGGTGGCCGTCCGCGATCAACGCGCGCCGGCTCGCGAGATCGTCGCTGACCGTGCGGTGCGCAGCCGAATCCGTTATCGCCCACAAGCGGTGACGGAGCCCGTCCGGCGTCACCGTCTCAGCGACAGCGGGTTGGTTGTCGACGCTGCGCAAGAGCTCGGAAGCGGGACCGCCGCCGTCGTAGACGAGGTAGATGGGCTCGAGGTCGGCGCCGGTTGCAGTCATCACCTCGAGGCGGTCGGCGACCGGTCCCGCCATCGTGTTCTCGTGCGGCAGGATCACGCCGTCCTCTGCCGGGCGCAGTTCCACTGCGCCGAGCAGTCCGCGCGTCGTCGCACCAGTGTGGTCGCGCAACTCATAGACGTAGAGCGTCGGTTCGTCGTCCACCGCGTAGAGCCCCGAGCTGACCCACCCGGCCAGCCGCTCCGCCGCTTCCGCGTAGCCCTCTGCGGTGGGCTCGGGCAGCACCACCGCGACCGCGTTGTCCGCATCTGCCGCGAGCAACCGCTCGCGGGTCGCCGGGTCGATCACGTCATACGGCGGGCAGAGCAGTCGGCCCAGGCGTTCGCTGTCCACCCGGGGGCGGAGCCCGCGAAATGGCTGCAGAGAAAGGCCGCGGTCGGTCTGCTGATCAGTCGTCGCGGTCATGCTCGGCTGCTCCAGGGGCCCATGGGTCCGGATCGTACGCACGGCAACGGACGTGCGATCATGCGACCCGTGCAGTCGTACCTCCGCGGGTCGGCCGGTCCGCTCGCCGATATCTACGACGTGGCACTGCTGGATCTCGACGGTGTCGTGTACATCGGTCCGGAGGCCGTCCGTGGTGCGCCGCAAGCACTTGCGGCCGCCCGCCGAGCCGGTATGCGGCTGGCGTTCGTCACGAACAACGCGGCGCGCACACCGGAGGCGGTGGCCGCCCACTTGACCGAACTCGGCGTCGATGCGCAGCCGCCCGAGGTGGTGACCTCTGCGCAGGCTGCTGCGCGGTATCTCGCAGAGCAGCTGCCGGCACAGGCCCGGGTGCTAGTCGTCGGGACAACTGGCCTGGAGGAGGCGCTGCGTGAACGCAACCTGGTGCCGGTCGGGGATGCGCTCGGGCAGGTCGACGCGGTAGCGCAGGGGTACTCACCAGACCTCACCTGGCGGCTGCTGGCCGAGGGTGCGGTGGCTATCAATCTAGGCGTGCCGTGGGTCGCGACCAATGCAGATCCGACGGTGCCGTCGCCGCGCGGACGGCTGCCAGGCAACGGTGCGCTCGTCGCAGCGCTACGAGTGGCGACAGGGGCGGAGCCTGTCGTGACCGGTAAACCGGATCC
>DATFTS010000434.1:0-4372 GCA_035261645.1 Jatrophihabitans sp.
GCGCTGACGAAGCTGGCGCAGGCTGAACTGCGAGCCGCCCGGTCTGAACCAGGCAGCAGCGCCGAGCGCGCGGAGGCCCTCGGCGCTGTGCGTGGCTTCGATCCCGTTCTTGCCCGCGCGCCCGGCACGCCGCAGGCCGGCGCGGCCCTTTCCGTGTTCGATCGGTTCGCCACGCTCTTGAAGGTGGGGCACGCGATCGCGTCTGCCACCACCGAGCCGGGGCTGGAAGCCGCAGTGCGTGACTCGGCGCTCAGGTTGCTGCGCGCGGAGCGCTGCCATGTCGTGGCCACCGCCGCCATCTATGACCCGACGATCACGACGAGGTCGGGAGAGGACCTCGGCGGGGTGAGCCGCACGCTGCTGATGGAAGCCGTCGCACAGGGTGGGCCAGTGGTGGCCGTGAATGACTCGGCGCGGGCCGTGGACAGCCTTGTCCTCTCCGGGGTCAGGTCAGCATTGGCCGTACCGATCGTTGTTCGCGGCACTGTTCGTTCGTGCCTGTACGTGACCCACCGCCAAGTCGGCGAGCTGTTCGGCGAGGAAGAGATGCAGTTGGCATCGTTCATCGCGACGCTCGCCGGCGCTGCGTACGAACACCTGCTCGGCAGCGAAACCCGGTTTCGCGCACTCGTCCAAAGCTCGACCGACGTCATCACTCTGGTCGATTCAGAAGGCACGGTCAGGTACCAGAGCCCCGCGGTGCAAGCGGTGTTCGGCCTGCCCGCCAACGGGCTGGTCGGTACCTCGATCTCGCACTGGGTGCATCCCGATGACGTGGCTGACTTCGCCGAGGCGTTGCACAGGGCGGCGGCGGCTCCTGGCATCGGCAGCGGGCTCATCGAGTGCCGGATGCACGACGCCGACGGTTCCTATCGGTTCGTCGAGAGCACGATCTCGAATCTGCTCAACGAGCCGACGGTGGCCGCACTTGTCGTGAACACTCGCGACATCACCGAACGGATGCTCGCCGTCGACCGGCTGCTGCTCGCCGAAGAGCGCGAGCGGATCGCGCGCGACCTGCACGACGTGGTGATTCAGCGGCTGTTCGCCGTCGGCATGAACCTCGACCTGTTGGCCGGCCGGCTCAGCTCAGAGGCCGCCGCCAAGGTCTCAGCCGCCTGCGACGAGTTGCACCACACGATCCGTGACATCCGCGGCGCCATCTTCACCATGCGAAGCGACAAGCCCGAACTGCCGCTGACCGATCGGGTACACGCCGTGGTGATCCGTGCCGCGTCAACGCTCGGCTTCGAGCCGACAGTGGATGTGGACGAGCGGATCGACGACCTCGTGCCGAGTCCGCTGCATTGGCACATGATCGCAACTGTGAACGAGGCGCTATCCAACGCTGCCCGGCATGCATCGGCGACGTCAGCCGCGTTGCGAATCGCGATCGAGGACCGCGACGTCGTTGTGACCGTCAGCGACAACGGGTGCGGCCTCCCGCAAAACCACAGGGAGAGCGGGCTGCTCAACCTGCGCCGCCGCGCACAGATGTCCGGCGGCACGATGAGCATCGAGGCCGGCGGGGACGGCTGCGGGCTCGTCCTTACCTGGCGAGTGCCGATCGTGGCCGCAGAGGACTGAGCGCCCTCAGCCCGGCAGCACCGCTTCGATCGCTGAGCGCAGATCGCTGTCGTCGGGCTGCGTGCGCGGCTCGAAGCGGGCGACGACCTTGCCTTCCGGGGAGATCAGGAACTTCTCGAAGTTCCACCTGATGTCACCGGTGTGCCCGCTACCGTCGGCGGTCTCGGTGAGCTCGGTGTAGATCGGATCGCGGCCGGGGCCGTTGACCTCGATCTTGTCGGTCATCGGGAACGTGACGCCGTAGGTCGTTGAGCAGAACTCCGCGATCTCCTCCGTCGTCCCCGGCTCCTGGCCGCCGAACTGGTTGCACGGGAAGCCGACGACGGTGAACCCGCGATCGCCCAACTCCTCCTGCAGTCCCTCGAGCTGGGCGTACTGCGGCGTCAACCCGCACCGGCTCGCGACGTTCACCACCAGAGCCGCTCGGCCGCCGGTCAGCGCGCCGAAGGTGGTGCGCTCGCCCTGCAGGGTGGTGACGGGCAGATCCAACAGTTCGCTCACGGGTCGCTCCTAGGGTCAATGATCTCCACTGAGGCCAGCGACGACGAGGCGCCAGGTATTCCGTGCGCTGGCGGCAGAGCGGGCGGACGCTCTCCGACGAGTTGTAATTGCCGGTCGACTACGGCACCCGTGAAAGCCGCTCGCTCTGGTGACGCAGACGCCAGCGGCTCCGCCCGCTGTCTTGCGCGGGGCCTAGCGGGTGATGTCGGTAGCCAGCGTCGAATAATGCGCCCGCAGGTCAGATAGAACATGGTCCGTGCTGGTTGCCTGCATGGTCGCCAGTTCGTCAGTCGTGATGCCGACGACGGTCAGGAACTGCACCGAGCCGTTCGGCGTGCTTATGCCCGGCAGTTGCGGGTCGGTGGCGAAGGCCAGCGCGGTGAGGCGCGTATCGGGACTGCCGGTGATGGGCCCGCCGGGGCTCATCCGGTGCCCGGGTGCGAATGGTCTGCCCTGCTGGTAGACGTACTGCGACAGTTTGAGCAGCAGTTTCAATGCCCACTGTGGCGGTGCGTCCGGTTGCGAGCCGTCGACGACGCGCATCGTCAGCTCGAAGCCCCACCCGCTCACCGCCGGGTCGTCACTGACCTTCCCGAACAGCTCCGACAGCCCGAGCGTGAGCATGAGCCAGCCGTCGGTGGTGCGGTAGGCGTTGAGCCCGTAGGCGCCGTCCTGGTCGGGTAAGTGGTTGGTGCCGAAGTGCTGTGGGTCACCGAGGCCGAGTGCTGTCACGGCTGCGTGGATCGCATCCCAGCCGGGGGCGTCGTCGTCTTCTTGGCCCGCTCGTGGGTTCCGCTTTCCCAGTCGCACAGCTTCACCTCCCAAGCGCTGACACGTGTGTACCGCCGTTCCAGCGAATACAGACTGTACGAGCGGGAGGCCGATCCAGCTTAGGCATGGGCAGCGGGTACCGCCGCCTCGGGTTCGCCGTCGGACCCCGAGGTGCCGTAGCGGCAGCGCTTGTCTCGTGGCTGGGGGGGCACTTCGGCGGCGGCGACCAAGATGCGCTGATCCCCGTCAGCCGGGCGGAAGTCAGCGGCGGCTACGAACCGCGGAGGCGACCCGTGAACCCCGAACGCCACGCGAGCGGTCGCGTCGCTGCGGCAGCAGCGCCTACGAGGTGCCCAGCTCGAAAACGACACGCTCGGGAAACGCTATGTCGTCGACGAACACGCGCAGTCGTCGTGTCCCGGCACCGACCGCCGCAGTCACCACCTGCTCGTTGCCAGCGTCGGACAAAGCAACGTCGCCGCTGTCGGTCGTGAACTCGTCGTCGTAGATGCACGCCAGGCCGATAGGCGCTTCCTCAAGCCACACCTCAGCGCGAACTACGCCGTCCGCCGCGTGCCGAATACCGGCGGCGACAGCAGACCGACAGGCCGCAACACCGTCATCGCCGAGGCGGTCGGGCAGTGGGTCTCGAGCCTCCGGGTCCGCGAACACAGCCAAGCCCCAGGGCCACTCCCGCTCCATCACCAGCAGAGCCTGCGGCGCGTTCACGTGGTCATCGTGCCTCAGTCAGCGCGACTGGCAGCAAACACTTCCTGCCGAGATCAGCATCGGCTGACCGCAGGTCACCGAACGCAACGCGAGCGGGCGTTTAGGTCCTCTCCTGGGCGGGTCGCCGCGCGCGCGAAGCGTCCATACGGCATGATGCCGCGGCGTGAGCAAAGTCGACACCCCGCCCGCAGCTGCTACTCGCACCGGTGCTCAGGGAGCACTCGACCGCTTCTTCTCGATCAGCGAGAGGGGCAGCACCGTCGCCCGCGAACTTCGCGGCGGACTCGTCACTTTCGTCACGATGGTCTACATCGTCGTGTTGAACCCGATCATCATCGGCACGGCGAAGGACGTGCACGGCAACTACCTCGGCGGCGGCCAGACGCCCAACCTCGCGGCGGTAGCGGGCGTCACCGCGTTGGTCGCAGCGTTCTTCACGCTGCTGATGGGTGTCGTCGGCCGATACCCATTCGCGCTTGCCACCGGTCTGGGGCTGAACGCGTTCGTCGCCTTCCAGGTGGCGTCGCGTATGTCGTGGCCGGCGGCTATGGGCATGGTGGTCATCGAGGGTCTGGTCATCACGGCGCTCGTGCTCACCGGATTCCGGACGGCCGTCTTCTACGCGATCCCGCGCGAGCTCAAGAGCGCCATCGCGGTGGGCATCGGGCTGTTCATCGCCCTGATCGGTTTCGTCGACGCGGGGTTCGTTCGCGCCGGGGTCGGGACGCCCGTGCAACTCGGCGCGACCGGAAGCCTGCGCGGATGGCCGACGCTCGTCTTCGTC
>DATFTS010000435.1:0-1839 GCA_035261645.1 Jatrophihabitans sp.
CGGAAGCGGCCCGGCCCGCCCGCGTAGCACGCCTGCGGGCAGAAGGCGCGCAGCCACATGAAGTCGCCGGCTTCCACCTCGACCCAGTCCCGATTGAGCAGGTACACCGCCTTGCCCTCCAGGACATACAGGCCGTGCTCCATGACGTGGGTCTCCGGGAAGGGGATCGCGGCGCCGGGTTCGAAGTTGACGATGTTGACATGCATGTCGTGCCGCAGGTCGGCCACGTCGACGAACCGCGTCGTGCTCCAGCGCCCGTCCGTGCCCGGCATGGGGATCGGCTCGATCTCGCGCTCGTTGGTCACGAACGCGTCCGGCACGCCGATGCCCTCCACGCCCTGGTATGCCTTGCGGATCCAATGGAAGACGCCCGGTTGCTCGTCGGTGTTGTGCAGCGTCCACTGGGCGCCGGGCGGGAGGTAGGCGTACCCGCCGGGGGTGAGCGTGTGCGCCGCGCCCTCGACGACGAGCCGGAACATGCCGGAGACGACGAACAGCACCGCCTCGGCACCTGGGTCGCTCTCCGGGCGGTGACTACCGCCCCGCTCGCCGACCTCGACGATGTACTGCGAGAACGTCTCGGCGAACCCGGACAGCGGTCGGGCGATCACCCAGAGGCGAGTGTCGTGCCAGTGCGGTAGGTAGCTCGTGACGATGTCGGTCATCGTTCGCCGCGGTAGCACCGCGTACGCCTCGGTGAAGACCGCGCGGTCGGTGGTGAGCTCGGCCTGTCCCGGCAAACCGCCGCGCGGTGCGTAGTAGCTGTTCATGCGCTTGCCCTCCTGAGCAGCCGGCCGCGGGCCGGGCCGTCCGCTTCGATGCGCTCACCGCGCAACCAGGTCTCGTGCACCACTCCGGCAAGGCGCTGCCCGGCATACGCGCAAACCGGATTCTTGTGCCGCAGTTGCGTGGGATCGACGACGAACTCCCCGTCGGGCTCGAACACGCACAGATCGGCATCGGCGCCGACCTCGATGCGCCCCTTGCTCGGCAGGCCCACTCGATCGGCCGGATTGGTCGCCATCCAGCGGACGACGTCGACGAGCGTCAACCCGCGCTCGCGCGCCGCTGTCCAGACGACCGGCAGGCCCAGTTGCAGCGACGCGATACCGCCCCAGGCCGCGCCGAAGTCGCCGGTGCCGAAACGCTTGAGCTCCGCTGTGCACGGTGAGTGGTCGGAGACGATCATGTCGATGTCGCCGGATCGCAGCGCAGTCCACAGCCGGTCGCGGTTCGAGTCCTCACGGATCGGCGGGCAGCACTTGAACTGCGTCGCCCCGTCGGGAACGTCGTCCGCGGCCAGCGTGAGGTAATGCGGGCAGGTCTCCACCGACACGTCCACGCCGCTCGCACGGGCGGCCTGCAACTGCCCGAGCGCGCCCGCACTCGACAGGTGCAGGACGTGCGCGCGTCCACCCGTCTCACCCGCAGCCGCGATGACCCGTGCGATCGCGTGCTGTTCGGCCTCAGGTGGTCGCGAACGCAGGAACGTGCCGTAAGCAGTGCCCTCCGCCGGTGGCGCGCCGGCGACCACGCCGGCGTCCTCGGCGTGCACGATCAGCAGGGCGCCGAGCCGGGCCGTCTCGGCCATCGCCGCCGCGAACTGCTGCGGGTCCAGCGGTGGAAACTCCTCGACGCCGGAGTCGATCAGAAAGCACTTGAAGCCAAACACGCCCGCGTCGTGCAGCTTGGCGATGTCGTCAAGATTCCCGGGCACCGCGCCGCCCCAGAAGCCGACGTCGACGAACGTCTGACCCCATGCGGTGTCGCGCTTCTGTTCCAGCGCGTCGACGGTGGTCGTCGGCGGCACGCTGTTCAGTGGCATGTCCACGATGGTGG
>DATFTS010000436.1:0-1689 GCA_035261645.1 Jatrophihabitans sp.
TAGCCGATCTGGCCGGCCGCGCCGGTGACGGTGACGTTCACGGGATTCGCCATGCCTTGCAGGCTAGGACACCGTCGACTCAGACGTGCAGCCGGATGTCGACGGCGAGAATCGCGACACCCACTGCGAGATACGTGGCCACGTCGATCCACCGGGCACGCACCGCCAGCATGCCGACGCGGCGTGGCGGAACCACCGCGCGCAGCACGCCGGCGAGCAGCAGCGCCACACCCATGACGCCGGAGACCCGGCTCCAGTGGCGCGGCGCAAAGATCAGTGCGATGAACGCGCCGGCGAGCACAAGGAGGACCGCGACGAAGGGGATCTGCTCGACGAACCAGGCCCACCCGCGGCGCAGCACGTCAGGCCTGGTGCGCGGCGCGTTCAGCGGCTTCAACAACATTGCGGAGCAGCATTGCGCGCGTCATCGGACCTACACCACCCGGGTTGGGGGTGAGGTAACCGGCAACGTCTGCTACGTCGGGCGCTACGTCCCCGGCGATCTTGCCGTCGACGCGGCTGATGCCTGCGTCGACGACCGCCGCACCCGGCTTCACCATCTCAGCGGTGATGAGGCTCGGCGAGCCGGCCGCCGCCACGACGATGTCGGCGCGGCGGACCTGCGTGGCCAGATCCCGCGTGCCGGTGTGGCAGACGGTGACGGTGGCGTTCTCACTCCTGCGGGTGAGCATCAGCGCCAGCGGTCGGCCGACGGTGATGCCGCGGCCCACGACCACGACGTCCGCGCCGGCGATGGGCACCTCGTAACGACGCAGCAACTCGATGATGCCGGTCGGCGTGCACGGCAACGGTGCGGGTTTGCCGAGCACCAGCCAGCCGAGGTTGACCGGGTGCAGCCCGTCGACGTCCTTTGCCGGGTCGACCGCGGCGAGGATCGAGAACTCGTCCAAGCCGGTGGGCTGCTGGACGAGGAACGCGGTACAGGCCGGGTCGGCGTTCAGCTCGGCCACCACTGCCTCGACCTCCTCCTGGGTGGCAGTGGCAGGCAGCTCGCGCTCGATGCTGTTGATGCCGATCTCGGCGGAGTCCTTGTGCTTGGCGCGGACATACCACCGGCTCGCCGGGTCGTCGCCCACCAGCACCGTCCCAAGACCAGGACGCACGCCGCGCTCGACCAGCGCGGCCACCCGGTGCTGGAGTTCGGTCTTGATCTCTGCCAGGACTGCTTTTCCGTCGAGGATGGTGGCGCTCACGTCGGGTCATCCTGCCAGGGGCTGATGAGCGCCGGACGGACCGTGGCTGTGACTCAGCCCCGGTGCTCGTCCTTCACCTCTTCGTGCACCTCGTGCGCGACTTCGGCCTGTTCCTCGCCCTCTTCCTCGAGCTCGTCGTTCCCGATGACGTGCCCGATGGCCTCCTTTGCCCTACCGACGACGACGTTCTCCCAGGTGGCTGGTGAATCAGACTCGGTCGGCTCGTCCTCAGGGTCGGTCATACGTCGAGGCTAGTTCGTCACCACCCCTGCCGTGAGCCCGGCGACTGCCTAATGCGCGAAGTGCCGGGTGCCGGTGAAGTACAGCGTCACGAGGGACTCCTTGGCCGCCGCGATCGTCTCGTCGTCGCGGACCGATCCGCCCGGCTCAACGATGGCGCGGACGCCGGCCGCGATCAGTACGCCAGGGCCGTCGGCAAAGGGGAAGAACGCGTCGGACGCCGCCACTGAGCCGG
>DATFTS010000437.1:0-2905 GCA_035261645.1 Jatrophihabitans sp.
CCGCCGGCCCGGTGGCCCAGGCGAACGGCGACCGCCCGCGTCCCCGTCCTCGGCCCAAGCCCGGCCCCGGCTGAGGCGACGGCGCGCGCTTCGACGACTGGACCTGACCGCTACGGCGGACTACGTCCGGCTGGGCGTCAACCCCAGGGAGCGGCCCACCAGGCTGTGCTGGCGGGTGGCCAGCGCGTCGGCCACGCCGCTCAGCGCGATCGCCGCTGGTGACGACGGCGCGGTCAGCACCACCGGCGCGCCCTCGTCGCCGCCTTCGCGCACCGATTGGTCGATCGGGATCTGTCCGAGCAGCGGCACCCGGGCCCCGGTCGCAGTTGCCAGCGAGTCGGCTACGGACTGCCCGCCGCCGCTGCCGAACAGCTCCATCCGCGAGCCGTCGGGTAGGTCGAGCCAGCTCATGTTCTCGACCACGCCGACGATCTGCTGGTGCGTCTGCAACGCGATCGAACCGGCGCGTTCGGCCACCTCGCGGGCGGCGAGCTGGGGCGTGGTCACCACGAGCAGTTCGGCCGACGGCACGAGCTGCGCAACCGAGATCGCGATGTCTCCGGTGCCGGGTGGCAGGTCCATCAGCAGGACGTCGAGGTCGCCCCAGAAGACGTCGGCAAGGAACTGCTGCAGAGCGCGGTGCAGCATCGGCCCGCGCCAGACGACCGCGGTGTTGCCGGGCGTGAACATGCCGATCGAGATCACCTTCACGTCGTGCGCGACCGGCGGCATGATCATCTGGTCAACCTGTGTCGGCTTGCCCGTCACGCCGAGCATCCGCGGCACCGAGAAGCCGTAGATGTCGGCATCGAGGACGCCGACCGCCAGGCCCTTCTGCGCAAGCGCGGCCGCGAGATTGACGGTGACCGACGACTTGCCGACACCGCCCTTGCCCGACGACACCGCGTAGACGCGGGTGCGCGAACCGGGCTGCGCGAACGGGATCTCGTTCGCCGGGGCGTCGCCCCGCAGGGTGGTGCGCAGTTCGGCGCGCTGGGCGTCGGACATCACGCCGAGTGCGACGTTCACCGACCGGACGCCGTCGACGCGTCCAAGCGCGGCGGTGACGTCGGTGGTCAGCTTCTCCTTCATCGGACAGCCGGGCACGGTCAGCAGCACCGACACCGAAATCGCCCCGCTGTCACCGATGGACAGCGACTCGACCATCCCGAGGTCGGTGATGGGCTTGCGGATCTCTGGGTCGAGCACGGTCGCGAGCGCGGCGCGCAGCTGCGACTCAACTGGCTGGGGCACGTCCTCGATGGTACGTAGGATCCACCGTCGTGACGCCTCAGCCCCCGAAGCCCGAGCGGTCCACCACACCGCGAGCCTCGGACTGGCGCATCGGGATCTGGCGGTCGTTCCTGCGCGCGCACGCCGAGGTCATGCGCGAACTCGAGCGCGAGTTGGTGACTGAAACCGGGATGCCGCTGGGCTGGTACGACGTGCTGTTGCAACTTGCCGAGGCGCCGGGACGGCGGCTGCGCATGGCAGAACTGGCCGATCGGGTGCTGCTCTCGCGCTCCGGGCTGACCCGGCTCATCGATCGGCTGCAGGCCGAGGGGCTGGTCCGTCGCGAACCCTCGCCGGACGACGCGCGGGGCACGTTCACGGTGCTGACGCCGGAGGGCATGCAACGGCTACGAGTCGCAGCGCCGGTGCATCTGGCCGGCATCCGCAAGCACTGGCTGGCGCACTTCAGCGACGATGAGCTTCGCGAGTTCGGTGGGCTGCTCGCCCGGGTGCTGCCGCCTCCGAGTTGATTTCCGTCAGCCGGTGAACGGGCGTGCGTTCACGAGCGTCAGCTTGATGGTCTTCCCGGTCGGCGTCTCGTACTCGACGGTGTCGCCCTCTCGCGCACCGGTGAGCGCCTGCCCGAGCGGTGACGCCGCCGAATAGACCTGCACGCCGGCGGTGTGCGCTTCCTCGCGCGAGCCGATCAGGAAGGTCTCTTCGTCGTCGTCCCCCTCGTAGCGGACGGTGACGAGCATCCCGGGCCCGGCAACGCCCTCGCTGACGGGCGCCTCGCCCACCTTGGCGTCGCGCAGCAGCGCCTGCAGCTGCACGATGCGCCCCTCTTCCTTCGCCTGCTCCTCACGGGCCGCCTGATAACCGCCGTTCTCGCGGAGGTCACCCTCCTGCCGGCGGTCGTTGATCTCCCGAGCCAGCGCCGGGCGGTTCGCGATCAGCTCCTCCAGCTCCTTCGAGAGGCGGTCGTAGGCCTCCTGGGTGAGCCAGGTGACGGGCGCGTTGCTCGAGGACACGGCGGTACTCCACGGGGTCTGGCGAAAAGGAACGAAGCATCGAACGTAACACCGGACAGTGGGGGTCGGCCAAATCAATCAGCCCGCGGGGCCCGGCAATATGCGTTGATCGGTCACCCGGAGGGCGATTTTTTTCCGTCAGGAACAATGGGACGGTGACCGATGAGCAGTTGCGGTTGATGGCCGTCCACGCGCATCCTGATGACGAGTCCAGCAAGGGTGCGGCGACGATGGCCCGCTACGTCGATGAGGGTGTCGACGTCCTTGTCGTGACGTGCACGGGTGGCGAGCGCGGCAGCATCCTGAACCCGGCACTCAAGGACCGCAAGGACATCGAGGACAACATCTCCGAGATCCGCCGCATGGAGATGGACCGCGCGCGATCCATCCTGGGCGTGCGGCAGCACTGGCTCGGCTTCGTCGACTCCGGCCTGCCCGAGGGCGACCCGCTACCGCCGTTGCCGGAGGGTTGCTTCGCCCTCGTCCCGCTGGACGAGGCGGTCGAGCGGCTCGTCCGTGAGATTCGCGAGTTCCGGCCGCATGTGATCACGACCTACGACGAGTTCGGCGGCTACCCGCACCCCGATCACATCAGGACGCACGAGGTCAGCGTCGCGGCCTTCGACGCCGCCGCAGACCCG
>DATFTS010000438.1:0-6101 GCA_035261645.1 Jatrophihabitans sp.
CCCGAGGTGACGGCGGTGGCCGAGGCCGTGCTGACCCAGGCCATGAAGGACTCCGGCCTGTCGGTCACGCTCGACCACTTCGGCTGGGGGAGCGAGCATTACCTCGCGCACGGTCGGGCCATGCCGCTGGACGCAGCCGAGACGCTGCGGGCTTACGACGCGGTGTTGTTCGGCTCGTTCGGCACACCGGCACTGCCGGACAGTGAGGTCGTGTGGAGACTCATCGAGCTGCGCAAGGAGCTCGGGCTCGCTGCGAACGTGCGTCCGGTGCTGCAATGGCCAGGTGTGCCGACCGTGTTCGCCGGTCCGCGAGAGGCCGATCTGGTCGTCGTCCGGGAGAACACCGAAGGTGAGTACTCCGGAGTCGGGGGTCGCAGCACCATCCAGGACGACGGCGGCAGCGTGGCGATCGCCGTTGCCGTGCACTCCGAGCGCACGATCGCCGGCCTTGCTCGGTATGCGTTCGGCCTGGCGCGCCGCCGCCGCAACCACCTGACCCTGATCAGCAAGGCCAACGCCATCCACCACGCGTTCTCGCTGTGGGAAGAGGTGGTCGAGGAGGTCGCCGCGGGGTTCTCGGACGTGGAATACGACGTGTGCCTTGTCGACGCCGCCGCCGCGCGGATGATTCAGCGGCCGGAGTCGTTCGACGTGATGCTGACGAGCAATCTGTTCGGCGACGTGCTCTCCGAGATCGGTGCCACGTTGGCGGGCGGGCTCGGTATGTGCGGCAGCGCGAACGTGGCGACTGACGGCCGGCGGCCGGGGTTGTTCGAGCCGATCCACGGCTCGGCGCCCGACATTGCGGGGCGCGGAATCGCCAATCCGATCGGTGCGGTGCTCTCCGCAGCAATGCTGCTCGACCATCTCGGCCACGACGAGATCGGCGAGCGCATTCGGCAAGCGACGCGCGAGGCGGTCGGGCAGGCGCGCACCAGGGATCTCGGTGGCACGGCAACGACCGCGGAGTTCGGCGACCTGATTCTGAAGAATCTCACCACAACGACGAAGGGATCCGACGGTGCTGGATAGAGCGCTGGTGGGCGGGCTCGTGGTCACTCCGACCGAGACCGCGCTGCTCGACATCGGTATCAAGGACGGCCGCATCGCGATGGTGGTGGAGCCGGGTTCGTTACCTGAGGCGGCCGATGTCATCGATGTCAGCGGACGGACCGTCGTACCGGGCGGCATCGACCCGCACGTCCACTGCGATCTGTCGATCGAGGATCCGGACGGCGGCCCACCGGCCGTGTCCGCCGGTCCTGAGGTTGTCGGGCAGGCAGCGCTCATCGGCGGCACGACCAGCTTGATCGACTTCGTCTGGAAGGACGAGGCCGAGTCGATCGAGAAGGCGACGTCGCGCGTCGACAGCCGATGGAACGGAAGCTGCGCCAGCGACTACTCGTTCCATGTGGTGCTGCGCGGAGTCGTCAGCAGGGAGACTCTGGCGCAGATGCCCGCGGCCATTGCTGACGGATTTCCGAGCTTCAAAGTCTTCACCACCAACGTGTTCCCGCACGACGCCGTCGGCGGGGTGCCACTGAAGATCGACTTCGGCAGTCTGAAAGAAGTGCTGGAGGTCAATCTCGCGCACGGGGGGATCGCGAGCGTTCACGCCGAGGACGACGACCTCGTCATGCACATGTACCGACAGCTGGCTGCCGACGACCGGATGGAATACACCAACATGCCGGAGGTGCACAGCTCGCTGTCAGAGGATCTGTCGTTCCGGCGGGTGATCCGGCTGGCGGAGAAGATCGGTGGCTCGCCCATCTACTTCATGCACGTCAGCGCCGCCACGGGCGTTGAGGCGATCGCCGAGGCACGAGCGAAAGGTCTGCCTGTCTATGGCGAGACGTTGCACCAGTACGCCCTGCATACACAGGACGACTACTTCGAGCACGACGGGATGAAGTACCACACCTACCCGTCGTTGAAGGAGCACGCCGACACTGCGCGGCTCTGGCGCGGCGTCGCAGAGAAGGACATCTCGACCTTCGCCACTGACGAACAATGCACCTCCTATGCGATCAAGACGCAGGGGCGGCGGGTCGACGACGTGGTCGGTGGCAACACCGGCATCGAGCCGCGGATGGCGATCCTCTACTCCGAGATCGTCGACCGGCGCGGCATGTCCCCGCAGCGCTTCGCTGAGGTCACTTCGACGAACGCGGCGAAGATCTTCGGCCTTTACCCGCAAAAGGGCGCCATCCAGGTGGGTGCGGACGCAGATCTGGTGGCGCTCGAGACGGGAGTCGATCGGATGGTCACCGCGAGCGACTTGCACGAGTCCGACTACACGCCGTGGGAAGGTTGGCGTGTGACCGCCTGGCCGCGCCTCACCCTGCTTCGTGGCGAAGTTGCGGCTCACGACGGCTCGTTCGTCGGTAACCCGAGCGGCGGCCGGCGGGTGATCCGCCGGATGTCGCCGGAGATTCGCGGCGGCAACCGCTACGTATAGCCGTGAATCGGCAAAGGCTTCTGATCATCGCCTGCGGTGGGACCATCTCGTCCGCGCGGGTCGGCGACGCCATTGGTGCCTCGCCGACACTGACCGCACAACAGCTCGTCGCTGATCTGCCCCAGCTTGCCGCGATCGCAGACATCGAAGCGTCCACCTTCTCGATGCTGCCCTCTCCGCACATGACGCTGGACGAGGTCCTGCGGCTGCTGCGCTTTATCGACGGACGCCTTGACGCCGAACCTGCGGTCGACGGCGTCGTGGTCACCCACGGCACAGACACCCTGGAAGAAGTTGCGTTCGCACTCGACCTGCTGTGGCGACACGATCGACCGCTGGTGGTTACCGGAGCCATGCGCAACTCCAGCGTGCCGGGATCGGACGGACCAGCGAACCTGGTCGCTGCGGCGCTGACGGCCGCTTCGCCCGCCGCGGCCGGGCTCGGCGTGCTTGTCGTCGTCAACGACGAGATTCACGCGGCGCGGTTCGCACGCAAGTCGCACACCGCGAGTGTGGCGACGTTCCGCTCACCGACCATCGGACCGATCGGCTACCTCGCCGAAGGTGACCCGCGCATAGTCCTGGCCCCGCGCCAGCGGTTGCCGCTGCGCCGAGTGCCTGACTCCGTCCTGGACTCACCGGTGGCACTGTTGAAGATGGCTATCGGTGAGGACGACAGGTTGCTCGGTCACGTCGTCGCTGCGGGATACCGAGGGGTCGTCATCGAAGGTTTCGGCGGCGGTCATGTGACGCGCGAGATCGCCGATTCGCCGGCTCTTGCGGAACTGCTGGCGCAGGTGCCGGTGGTGCTGAGTTCCCGGGCGGGTGCCGGCGAACCGCTACGCCGCACGTACTCGGGGTTCGCGGGTTCGGAGATCGATCTGCTGGGCCGGGGCCTGATCTCGTCGGGAGCGCTCGATGGTCCGAAGTCCCGTGTTCTCCTTACGCTGCTGCTGGCCACGGGCGCCGACGAGGACGAGATACGGCTCGCCTTCGGCCGGCAGGGCCTGTACTGCCTGGACGACCCGGCTCTGGAGGGGGGACGCTGAGTGGCTGACGAACCGCTGTTCAAGCCGGTTCGGCGGGTGCGGGCCTATGAGGCGATGGTCGAGCAGGTCGAGAACGCCATCCGGCAGGGCGACCTCATGCCGGGGGATCGGTTGCCGTCCGAGCGGGAACTGATTACCCAGTTCCAGCTGAGCCGATCAACGATCCGTGAGGCGTTGCGTGTCCTGGAGAGCAAGGGACTCGTGCGCTCAAGGCCGGCTGACAAACGAGGCGTCGAGGTTCTTGCGTTCTCGACGCTGCCGCTGTCCGAGTCGATCAACTCCCTCGTCCAGCTGGAACGTCTCACCCTTCCCGAACTGATCTTCTTCCGCATGCTCGTCGAGGGCGCGCTCGCCGGACTGGCGGCGCAGCTGCGCACCGACGAGAACCTCGAGGCGTTGCGCGCGTCGATCGAGAACATGCGACAAGCATCCGCAGCCGATAGGGACACCTACACCGCCGCAGATGTCGCATTCCACGACACGATCTCCGACATCGCCGGTAACCGCATGCTGATCGTCTGCAATCAGGTCGTCCGCGCAAGCGTCCAGAACCTGATCGCCGAAAAGATCGCCTCCGGCAAGCGCAGGCGAGCGCAGATGCTTGAAGCCGTGCAGAGGCACGTGGCGCTCTATGAGGCGATCAAGGACGGGGACGCGCCGCGCGCCATCCGAGTATCGCGAACGAATCTGTTCGAGTACTACACGCGACACGTCGCTCCAGCCGACCTGGAGCGGCTGAAGATCCTGCTCGACTGAGACGGTGAGGATTACGGCATGACCGCGAAACGCGACGTCTATACGCACGGACACCACCAGAGTGTGCTGCAGTCGCACAACAGCCGGACGGCCGCCAACTCCGCTGCGTACCTCATGGATCACTTGCTCACGGGTGCGCGTGTACTCGACATCGGGTGCGGGCCGGGCTCCATTACGAAGGACTTCGCCGAACTTGTCGCGCCCGAGATCGTCGTTGCTGTCGACAACGTCGAAGCTCCGCTGGAGGTCGCGCGGGCAGCGGCAGAGGCTGCAGGTCTGAGCAACATCCGTTATGAGGTTGGCGACGTTGACAGCCTTCGGTTCCCGGACGCCAGTTTTGACGTCGTCCACGCTCATCAGGTGTTGCAGCATCTGCAGGATCCCGTTGCCGCTCTGCGCGAGATGCGCCGCGTCTGTGCCGCCGGCGGCGTCGTGGCAGCGCGCGACGCCGACTACGCGGCGATGACCTGGTACCCGCGCAGTGACGAGATGGCGCGGTGGCAGGAGATCTATCGCGCGGTCGCCAGCGGTAACGGCGCCGAGCCGGACGCCGGTCGCCGGTTGCTGTCCTGGGCGCACCAGGCAGGGTTCGACCACGTCACGCCGTCGGCGTCTGTCTGGTGCTACGCGGACGAGGAATCACGAAGCGCGTGGGCCAACGGGTGGGCCGAACGGATCACCCAGTCAGCCCTGGCTACCCAGGCGGTTGAGCGCGGTCTCGCCACGGCCGCCGAACTTGATGAGATCGCAGTCGGTTGGCGTACGTGGGCGGCGCAGCCCGACGGTTGGTTCGCCGTCCTCCATGGCGAGATCCTGTGCCATCTCGGTGAGATTCGCGGCGAGTGAAGCGCTGATCAGCCGCGGGCGCGGCAAGATCGGCCTATGAATGTCGCGGCGAAGCAGTCGGTGCTCACCATTTCGTTGTGGGTGGTCGGCGCGCTGGTGTTGTTGGCGATTGTTGCCAGCCTGCTCGAGCGCTGGTTGGTCAGGCGCGGATTACGTCAGCCGTTCTTGGTGCGAGTGATCAACCGTACCTCCGATCGCATTGTCGATGCGGTGAAGCAGCCGGTGACGATCGCGGTGCTGGACGAGGTCGCCGCCGTCTTGCAGACCGGGCACTACACGCGCAACATCGCGGCGGCGATCAACGAGAATCGAACCGAGCTGAAGAGCATGGTGGCGGAGAAGATTCGCGACGATCCGACGACCGGCCGGCTCTCCCTGGTGCCGTTTCACGACCGGATCATCGAGACGGCCAGCGACACCACGCTGCGGGTGATCCTGGAGATCCTCGACGACCCGCGAACCGACGAGCTGGTCTCGGACATGCTGCGCGACAACATCACCCAGATCCGCCAGGCCGTCCGCGAAAGGGCGAAAGGAGCCGGGCGCTGACATCGAGGCGCGCGCACCGAGGGAGTGCACTTTCGCGAAGTCCGTGTTAAGGTGTGCGGCCAGCCGCTCTTGATCATTTGCTGGCAAAGGCACGGCGCACGGGCACTGCCAGCGATCAGCGGCGGGAGGGTTCAATGAACAGGATCATCAGCCGCACCGCGACAATTGCGGCACTAACTGGTGCATTGGTTGCGATCTCGACGACCGCCGCGCTGGCGGACCCGCCGGCAAGCACGCCGACGAACCTCACGGCAACCGGCACGTCCGGCGTGGTGCAGCTCAGTGCGATATCCACCGCGCAGCTCGTCCAGTTCTACGTCGACGGAACCGTGATCGGCGTTCCCGCCACCGTGCAGGCCGGCGACGGCAGTGTGTCGTTCGGCTGGGAGTCGTGGGGATACCCGAACGGGCCGCACACGATCACGGCGGCCGACTGCTCC
>DATFTS010000439.1:0-6158 GCA_035261645.1 Jatrophihabitans sp.
CGCGGGCGGGAGATGGCAGCTTGCGCCCAGCCAGCGGTGGTGTCGTGATCTGTCAGTGCGACGACATCGAGACCGGCCGCCGCGGCGGTCGTGACCAGCGCGGCGGGCGTGTCCGTGCCGTCGGACGCTGTGCTGTGCGTATGCAGGTCGATGCGCATGCGAGCTCAGGTGGGTACTGGGTTAGTTCAACTGCGCCGGCGCGGGAACCGCTCGCGGTGCGGCGGCAGGAACGGCAGCGGCTCGGTGATGTACTCGGTCGGATCGTCGTCCGGGTCACGTCCGCCCGGCTCACCGAACACCTCGCGACGCAGCCGAAGGTAGAAGGCGTGTGGATGCCCAACCCGGTGCAGCCGCCGGACGTCCGGGTGATCGCCAGGCGCCTCGAGTTCGATCGTCGCGTAACCCAGGATCTTGCCCGGGACGGTCTGCACCATCCGCGCGCCGGAGATCCGATCCAGCCGCAGCGACGCCTCGCTGCTCGTCGTCTCAGGCACGCCCTGCACGCGGATGATCCGCTTCCCGGTGAGGATGATCCACTCGGCCTGCCATGTCTGCCACCGCAGGAACGCGAACGTGAGCAGGACGACGGTGAGGATCCACGCGAACGTCGCGGGAGCCACGATCGTCGCCACGATGAGCACGACCAAGGCGATACTCAGCAGTACGTGCGGCCGGCGGAACATCACGATCCAGTGATGACGCGTGCGCGCACGCACCGGCAGTTCCGAAGGCAGCAGTGCCGGCACGGCGTCGGTCAGGATGAGAGCTTGTCGAGGAAGTTGCCGACCCCGTGCGCCACGCTGGTGGCGAGGTGGCCCGCGCCCTTGACGATCGTCGCCGCCTGATCGGGCGAGCTCATGATGTAGAAGATGAGAAAAGCGCCGACTAGCCCGAGGATGACAATCTTCACCACCTACGGGCACCTCCTCGGCCGAACTACGACATGAGGCGACGAATGAAGCACCTCGAACCTGTTCATACCGCAACGCGAAGCCGATCCCGGGAAGCCGCGCCGGGCCGACGGCGGGCGTTCGAGTGAGCAGGCGCTACCCGTGCGCGGGTGCCATCGTCCACGACGGCGCCGGTCGCCTGCTGCTGATCCAGCGGGGTCAGCCGCCGTCGGCCGGGGCCTGGTCGGTGCCGGGTGGGCGCTGCCTGCCGGCCGAGGAGCCCGCCGCCGCGTGCGTGCGGGAGGTCGCCGAGGAGACGGGGTTGCACGTCAATATGCAGCGCTTCGCGGGGCGCGTCGAGCGAACAGCGCCGGATGGCGGGATCTACGTCATCGACGACTTCGTGTGCCAAGTGGTGGACGGCACACTGGCAGCGGCCGACGACGCCCGCGACGCTCGCTGGGTCAGCCGCGCCGACATGCAGCAGCTGACGTTGGCACCTGGGCTCGAGATGGCGCTTGCCGAGTGGGGATTGTTGCCCCGCTGAGCGCTAACCGCGCGGCAACGGTTCAGGTCGGCCGGGCTGCTCGCCGCCGCGTGCGTCGATGTACTCCTTCGTCGGCACCATCACCTTGCGCCGGAAGATGCACACCACGGTGCCGTCCTGCTTGTAGCCGATCGTCTGGACGTGGACGACACCGCGGTCGGACTTCGACCTCGACGGTGTCTTGTCGAGCACCGTGGTCTCTCCGTAGATCGTGTCGCCGTGGAAGGTCGGCGCGACGTGCCGCAGCGACTCGATCTCCAGGTTGGCGATCGCCTTGCCGCTGACGTCCGGCACCGACATGCCGAGCAGCAGCGAATAGATGTAGTTCCCGACCACCACGTTCTTGCCGAAGTCGGTCGTCTTCTCCGCGTAGTTGACGTCCATGTGCAGCGGGTGGTGATTCATCGTCAACAGACAGAAGAGGTGGTCGTCGTACTCGGTGACCGTCTTTCCGGGCCAGTGCTTGTAGACGTCGCCGACCTCGAACTCCTCGTAGTAACGGCCGAACTGCACGATGGGTCTCCTTCGCTGCCGCGGTGTGCCGGCGCTCAGTGTCGCAGGCACACTTGCCCACCGTTGTGGGTACGGCGGCGCCGTTGTGCGTGAGCCCACACCGCCTGTCAGCGGAGGCTCACCGGTCGTCGGGCAAGGTCGAGCGTGTCGGTGCGCGCGTCCTCCCACCGTTGCATCAGCGAGGCGGCGCCGTGCACGCGTGCCGAGGCAAGTTCGTTCGCGTGCGCCGGCACCACTCGCAGCACCGCCACCAGCCCGGCCGGCGTGTCCACGGTGGGCAACCGCGACTCGGTGACCAGAACCCCGGAGCACGCCGACCCTGGGCCGATCGGTTGGCCGAGATCGACGGTCATCCCCGGCCGGTACACGACGCCTTCGACGGCCGGTGCGGCCGCCAGCACCGCCAGGCTGCGCCAGACGTCGGCGTACCGGTCGAGCGGATCGCGCAGATGCAGCACCAGTTCAGCTCGCGGCCCGTCCGAGCTGCGGACGAGCTCATCCGCGCCGACCATCGGCTGCCGCGACATGCCCAGCGTGACGTAAGCACGCTCGCCGGGAATCGGCTCGAACCGCAGCACGTCGATCGGCTGAACGCCTACGAACGACATCGACGCTCGCTGGGCAGCCGTGGCGAAATGCGCGTGGAGCGCGTCCTCGACCAGCCCGGGGACAGTCCGCTCACTCACCGCCTCGACGGTAGCCGAGCACCGACGCGAGCCCGCGCACGGTCAGTGGAACGACGCCGCCACCTGCTGTTCGGTCTCGGCGTAGAGACCGCCGGCCCGCACCAGCAACGCGCCGATGCCGTCGAGCGCGTCGCTGAGACCGCGGGCGTGGCGGTCGAAGTCCTCGTACAACGTGGCGAACTGCGCGGCCGCAGCGCCATGCCACTCGACGCCGAACAACGGCCCGAGCTGCGATTTCAGCTGTTGATGGGAGCCGCGCACGTCAACGCTGACGCGATGTGTTGTCGCGCCTAGGGCTTCCAGCTGCGCCGGCGTAACTTTGAGACTGGACAACATGACCCCTTTCCTCCGTCCACTGCCCCGCGACGCTGCTGTCACGGCGAGACGGTCGTTTCGGGGAACGTTAGGAGCTGACACTGTCGCGACGTCGGGTCGAGACCGCATGTTGTGGACAACTCGGCCCGATCCGCTTCTTGTCCACAGGCCCCGAACCTCAGCCCGTTTTACGTCGGTGCCGCGCCGCACACTCCTGATCGTGCGAATCGAATTCACCGTCGGATACGGCGCGGCGAAGCGCGACGTCGCGGTCGAGGCGGCAGCTGACGCGCTGGTCGGCAGCATCGCGCCGGCGCTGGCGCGAGCGGTCAGTGCGCCTGCGGCCGCGACGATGTGGCATCACGACGCGAGCCTGTCGCCGGCAGCCACGCTCGCCGGGGCGGCGCTGCGCACCGGGTCGTTACTCACCTTCGGCGCGCGGCACCGCGCCGGGCACCGGAGAGCCGTGCTCTCGTTACAGGTCCTGGCGGGTCCGAGCGCTGGCTTCACTGTGCCACTCGAGCGCGGGTCGTTCGTGATCGGTCGCGCACCGGAGTGCGACGTCCCGTTGGCAGATCCGAGCGCGTCCCGTCTGCACGCCGTCGTCGATGTCGGCGCGACGGCTCTGACGATTCGCGATCTCGGGTCCACCAACGGCACGACGGTCGACTGGCAGCCGGTCCCCGAAGACGGCTGCGAGCTGCGAGCGGGATGCCTGCTCTCCATCGGCGATTCACTACTCACCGTCGCCGGGCCGGTCGACGCACCTGCCGCTGTTCAGTCCGGCGACGACGGCACTGTGCTGGTGCTTCGCGCTCCGCGGGCAGGGGCGCCCGTCAGCGAAGTAGAGATCGAAATGCCGTTGCGCCCGGCAACGACACCACCTCGCGCCACGCAGTGGCTCGCCGCATTGTTGCCCGCCGCTGCCGGCGGCTTGTTGGCCATGCTGGCGCACTCGCCGCAGTTCCTCCTCTTTGCCTTGCTCTCGCCGGTGATCATGCTCGGCACTGCACTCGGCGACCGCGTCCATTGGCGACGTTCGCGGCGACGGGACTTCGCGGCCTACCGGCGCCGGTTGGCCGAAGGCGATGGCAAGGTTGCTGCTGGTCTCCAGGCAGAGGCCTTCGCGCGCCGCAGCGCAGATCCGGACCCGGCGACCGTGCTCGCGCAGGCGTCGCTGCCAGGTAGCAGGGTCTGGGAGCGCCGCCCCGGCGACGCCGACTGGCTACGCGCGCGCCTCGGCGTGGCGCACCGTCCATCGGGACTGAAGACCCGGACCGGCTCGTTCGTCACCTCAGCGGGCACGGTGCGTGCCGTGCCCGTTGCGGTCGACCTGTGCCGAGGACCACTCGGCATGGCCGGTCCCGAACAGGTAGTCGCGGCCCTCGCCCGATGGCTCGTCGGACAGCTGGCGACACTGCACTCGCCGGCAGACCTAGAGCTCGGTCTCCTGCTCAGTGACGGCGCCGGCCACGATTGGGCCTGGGCGCGCTGGCTACCGCACCTCCGCGGTCGCGTCGCGACAAACACCGCGGAGTGGACCGACTTGGTTGCGGACCTCAGAACGCTCGTCGATCAGCGACGCAGCCTGCGGCGCAACGGCACCGGTATCTGGACGGGTCCCTGGTTCCTGCTCGTTGTCGACCGCGCGGGACAACTGATCGACGTGCCCGGCCTGGCGGCGTTGCTCACCAGCAGTCATGCGGACGGCGTCGCCGCCCTATGCCTGGACACCGATAGTGCGGCGCTACCGGGAGAGTGCGCCACGCTGGCGCGTGTACACGGGCCCACGGGCAGCCGCGTGACGGTGCAGCACTCCGGGTTCGAGGTCGAGGCCGTCGTAGACCAAGTCACACCCGGGTGGGCGGACGAACTGGCACGGGCGTTGGCGCCGCTAAGAGATGCCAGCGCCGACGCTGCAGCGATCCCGTCACGTTGCCGGCTGCCGGATCTGCTCGGGTCGCTGACAAGGGAGGCGATCGCGGATCGATGGGCGACGGCGCGCACAGGTGCGTGCATCGTCTTGGGCACGAGCGCTCAAGGCCTCATCGAGATCGACTTGGCGCGCGACGGCCCACATGTCCTGGTCGCCGGGACGACCGGTGCCGGCAAGTCCGAGTTGCTGCAGACGATGGTTGCCGGGCTGGCTGCTCATCACCCGCCCGACCAGCTGAACGTCGTGCTGGTGGACTACAAGGGCGGCGCCGCGTTCGCGGACTGCGCCCGGTTGCCGCACACGGCCGGGTTGGTCACCGACCTTGATCCACATCTCACTGAGCGTGCGCTGCGCGCGTTGAGCAGCGAGTTGCGCCGCCGCGAACTGCTCTTCGCCGAGGCGGGCGTCAGCGATTTGGCCGGCTACCGCGCACGAGCGAACGCCGTGACCGTGCCCAGGCTCGTCATCGTGGTTGACGAGTTTGCCGCGTTGGCACAGGAGCTGCCGGAATTCATCCGAGGTCTGGTCGCCGTCGCCCAACGAGGCCGATCATTGGGTGTACACCTTGTGCTGGCAACACAGCGACCGGGCACCGCGGTCTCGCCGGATATCCGCGCGAACACCGATCTGCGGATCGCGCTGCGCGTCACTGACCCCGCCGAATCCGCGGATGTCATCGGTTCGCCCGCCGCCGCGGGGGTCGAACGGGCCTGCCCGGGTCGGGGCTACCTACGCGTCGGCACGACGCTCACTTGCTTCCAGACCGCACATGCTTCGGCCACGACCCAAGACCAGACGAACCTGACGACGGTCGAGTTGCTCGGGCCTTGGCGGCGCCGCCTCGCCACCGCCGAGCGCGCGTCCGGGACGTCCGACCTCGCACGCTTGGTCGATGCGGCGTGCGCGGCCCGTGAAGCTACCGGCCGAACTGCCGCGGACGCGCCGTGGCTTTCGCCGTTGCCCGAGCTGCTTACACGGGAGGAACTTGCGGACCCGACCGGAGTGTCAGTCGTGTCGCTGGGACGCATCGATCTACCGGACGAGCAGCGAGTCGCACCGTGGTCGGTCGACCTGGGAACAGGAACGTCATTGCTGATCGTTGGCGCGGCGCGGTCCGGGCGAACCAGCGCCCTTGTCTCGCTCGTCGTCGGCGCCGCGAACCAGCTCGGCCCGGACGAACTCCAGCTGTATGTGATCGACGCCGGAGGCTGCGTCGGAGCGATCGCGCGTGCGCTACCGCACTGCGGAACCGCGCTCGGCCCGGATGACAT
>DATFTS010000440.1:0-8622 GCA_035261645.1 Jatrophihabitans sp.
CAAGTGCGCCGTCGACGTGCGAGAGCAGCCACCACTCGGCGTTCTGGTTGGCGACCACCATCTCCGGATGCTCGCTGGCGGTCTCATGCACGGGGCGCACCTGGCGAAGGGCGCCGATCCCGGCCTTGAGCAGCAAGCTGACCGGGTTCGTCGGCGGCTCAGGCTCCTTGCCGCGCCGGGGCAGCTTGGTGCGATGCACCGGCGGGAACTTCTCGATGTCCGCCGCAGTGCGCGCGTCCGGATACCCCTGGCGCACCTCGCGGATTTCCTTCAGCTTGACCGGTAGCTCCTTGTGCAGGTGCTCCGGGCCGCCGAGGACGTCCTCGATCGCCATGATCCGCAGCATCGCGGTGGAGTACTGCATCGAGAGCAGGTGACGGATCTGGTACTCGAGGTTCTCGGACACCAGCCCGCCGCCGTGCGGGTACGGCGAGTGCAGCAACGCGGCGACGAGGCGGTTGCGCAGGTGGTAATACGCCTGCCAGTCGAGCGCGTCGTTCTTGTCCTGCCACGGGATGTGCCAGACAGCGACACCCGGCAGCGACACGGTCGGGTAGCCGCTGGCCTTGGCGCGCAGGCCGTACTCGGCGTCGTCCCACTTGATGAAGACGGGCAGCGACAGCCCGAGTTCGCGCACGATGGCGGTCGGGATGAGGCACATCCACCAGCCGTTGTAGTCGACGTCGACGCGCTGGTGCAGCCACGGCGTGTTGCGCAGGTTACGGCGGCCGAAATCGTGCTCGGACTTCGTCTGCGGCGCCGAACCCCACCACCAGTTGTACGCGGCGACGGTCTCACCGAACGAGTGCAGCACGGTGCGGTCGTAGAGGCTGAACATGTGCCCGCCGACGATGGTCGGCCGCCGGGCGAAGTCGGCGAACGCGATCGCGCGCAGCATGCTTTCCGGCTCGGTGACGACGTCGTCGTCGAGCAGCAGGACGTAGTCACTGGTGCCGGCGTCGACCGTCTCGTCCATCGCCCGGGCAAAGCCGCCCGAGCCGCCGAGGTTGCCCTGCTCGATGAGCTCGACCTTGTCGGCGATCGGCTTGATCGCTTCCGCGTAGTCGGGGTGGTCGACGACCCGCTCGCTGCCCTGGTCGACGACGTAGATGCGGTCGAGCACGTCGCGCAATTCGGGTGCGTCGGCGAGCACGGCCAGCCCACGCACGCAGAATTCGGGTCGGTTGAACGTCGTGATGCCGATGCTGAATCGGCCGCTCTGGGTGCGGTCGGTGTGCACCGCCCACTCGGCTGCCTCGAGGTGTACCTCGCGCGGGCCCGCGGCGATGTCGAACCAGTACCAGCCGCCGTCGATGAACTGGTCGAGCGGCAAGGTCAGGTACAGATCGGTCTCGCCCTCGACGTGCCGCGACTCGACCGGGTAGCTGTGCCCCTTGGCGGTCGAGCGGTAGACCACGATCGTGCACTCGCCGGACACCTGGACGTGCAGCACGACCTCGTCGATCACAGTCCAACGGCGCCAGTAGCCGGCCGGAAATGCGTTGAAGTACGTGCCGAACGAGACGCGAGTGGCAGGCGCGATGGCTGCGGTGCGGCGCCCGGCAAGGTCGCCCATGCCGCGGGTCTGCGCACCGAACTTCACTGCCGACTGGGTTTCGACCACCGCCGCAGGTGCGGACGACGCCTCGTCGTCCGCCGTTTCGGAGTCACCGCGTGCTACCGCGACCCGCTCGGACGCGGCTACCGCAGCACCACGTTCGAGGTTCGTCTCGACGTACAGCGGTACGACGTCAAGGTCGCCGCGCGTCGGCAGCACAACCCGCTGCAGGACCCGCAGGCCTGTTTCCTGCTCGCTCATTCGGCGTCATCACCCGCTAGTGGATTGCCAGACTGGAAATGGGGGCGCAACCGGTTGTCGAACATCGTCAGCGCGGACGCGATTGCCATGTGCATGTCGAGGTACTTGTAGCTGCCGAGCCGTCCACCGAACAGCACGTTGGGCTCGCGCTTCGTCAGTGCCCGGTACTTGAGCACCCGGTCACGGTCGGCGGCGGTGTCGACCGGGTAGTAGGGCTCGTCGTCACGCTCGGCGAAGCGGGAGAACTCCCGCATGATGACCGTCCGGTCCTCGGGGTACCACGAACGCTCCGGATGGAAGTGCCGGAACTCGTGGATGCGCGTGAACGGCACCTTCTCGTCGGCGTAGTTCATCACCGGCGTGCCTTGGAAGTCGCCGGTGTCGCACACCTCGGTCTCGAAGTCCAGCGTGCGCCAGCCGAGATCACCTTCGGCGTAGTCGAAGTACGCGTCGAGCGCGCCGGTGTAGACGATCGGCACCGAGCCGACGAGGCGGTCACGCTCGGCGAGGAAGTCGACACCGAGTTCCACGTCGATCTTCGGGTGGTCGGCCATCTTCTGCAGCCACGCGGTGTACCCGTCGACCGGAAGACCCTCGAACGTGTCGTTGAAGTACCGGTTGTTGAAGGTGTATCGCACCGGCAACCGGGTGATGATCTCGGCCGGCAGTTCGCGCGGATCGGTCTGCCACTGCTTGGCCGTGTAGCCGCGGACGAACGCGTCATAGAGCGGACGGCCGATGAGCGAGATGGCCTTCTCCTCGAGGTTGCTGGCCTCGCTGGTGTCGACCTCCGCGGCCTGCTCGCGGATCAGCTGGCGCGCCTCGGACGGTGACATCGCCTTGCCGAAGAACTCGCAGATGGTGGCGAGGTTGATCGGCAGCGGGTACACGCGTCCGTCATAGATCGAGAAGACGTGGTGCTGGTAGCCGGTGAACGACGTGAACTTCGTCGCGTAGTCCCAGACGCGCTGGTTCGACGTGTGGAACAGGTGCGCGCCGTAGCGGTGGATCTCGATTCCGGTCTCGGGCTCCGGCTCGCTGTACGCGTTGCCGCCGAGGTGGTCACGGCGCTCGATGACGCGAACGCGCAGACCGAGTTCGGACGCGCAACGTTCAGCGATGGTCAGTCCGAAGAAGCCGGAGCCGACCACGATGAGGTCATGGTTCACACTGCTGCCTTCGATGGGCGCTCGTGGCGCGTGGCGACGAGGCGACGGTAAACCGAGCGGCGCAAGCGCCACGGCACGAGTCGGTATCCGCCACGAATCATGATGTTCCGAGTGTACTGGCTCCGGGAGATGATCCCTTCCGCGTGCATCAGGCGCTGTAGCTGTAGCTCAGAACGCAGGAGCTCCCGTCCACCACGCCGCTGGTAAGAACCGGCGCCGACGCGGTAGTACACCAACGGCTCGGCGACGTTGAGCGGCTCGGCGCCGTCGGCGAGCATTCGCGCGAACAGCCAGTAGTCCTCCATCAGCGGCAGGTTGCCGTATCCGCCGGACGCGATGACCGCCTGCCGTCGATAGACCACCGTCGGGTGGTTGAACGGGTCCTGCAACCGCGCGGAGCGGCGGATCTCGTCCGGTTCGGTGGGCGGTACCCGCCGGCCCACGATGTCGTTGACGTCGGCGCCGAACTCGAGCAGCCCAGCCCCGACGATGTCGGCCCGCTCGATGAGTGGCAGCTGAACCTCGAAGCGATGCGGCATGGAGATGTCGTCGGCGTCCATGCGCGCGACGACGTCGTACTTGCTCACCTCCAGCCCGGCGTCGAGTGCGGGGCCGAGCCCGCCCGCCCGCGGCAGCGCGACGAGCGTCACAGGCACCGGGCTGTCCTCGATGAGCTCGTCTAGGCGGCGACCGAGTTCGTCGCGGACCTCCCCGTCGCGAACGAGGATGACCTGATCGGGGCGCAGCGTCTGGTCGACGACGGCACTGCGGAACGCCTCGGCAAGGAAGTCGGGCGAGTCGCCGTCCCAGACCGGGAGGAGCAGCGCGAACGGCTCGTGCACGTGCTTCTCCGATCCGGTGTTCTGACGCGGGTGTGTGGAGGGCGCTGTGGGCGGGCAGGATGGCGAACGCATCCCGGCGGTCGTCACTCTACGATGATTGGCCTTGACCGCTGGTAGGACAGACTCTCTTGGCAGCGCGAGACCGCCTCTCGCGCGATGGGAACGAGGCGATGGCAGTGTCGGCGAAGCCGGTCGTCTACCTGCACGTCGGCGAGCCGAAGACCGGCACGACGTTCCTGCAGCAGGTGATGTGGCAGAACCGGCCGGAGTTGGCCCGCTGCGGGGTGCTGCTGCCGGGCATGAGACCGCTCGCCCACTGGCGGGCAAGTCAGGATCTGTGCGGGGTGCAGCAGGCGCCGGACGACCCGGTGGGGCCGTTCAACGGCGCCTGGGACCGGCTGGCCCGGCTCGCCCTCGGCGCACCCTGCGTGGCCGTCATCTCCCACGAGCTGTTCGCCGCGGCCGACGCGGAGCAGGCAGCGCGCGCCGTCGCGTCGTTCGACGAGGCAGAGCTGCACGTCGTCCTGACCGTGCGCGACATGGCCACCTTGCTGCCCGCTGAGTGGCAGGAGAGTGTGAAACACCGCACGACCCGGGCGTGGGACGACTGGCTCGGCGACGTGATCGACCGCGAGTCGATCGACCCGGACCGCCGGCGTTGGGGGTTCTGGCGTGTGCACGACACCCTGGAGATCCTGCGAGCGTGGTCGGCGGACCTGCCGCCCGAACGGGTGCACGTCATCACTGTCCCGCCCAGGACCGCGGCGCGCGACCTGCTCTGGCACCGCTTTGCGGAGGTGATCGGCATCGACCCAGCAGCGGCCGACACTTCGCGTGCCCGCTCGAACGCGTCGCTGGGGCTGGCCGAGGTGGAGCTCGTTCGGCGGATCAACCAAGCACTGCCCGAGCAGATGCCAGACTGGTCGTACATGCACACGGTCAAGGATTTTCTGGCCCAGGAGGTGCTCGCCGGCCGGCCGGCCGCAGGGCAGCTCGAACTGCCGGCCGACCGCGACAGCTGGGCCTGCGAGCAGGGCCAGCTGCTTGTCGACGGGTTGAAGGCCAGCGACTACGACATCGTCGGCGATCTCGACGACCTGCTGCCCCAGCCGTCCAGCGGCCCTCGCTACCAGCCCGGCCAGGTTTCGTCCGAGCAGATGCTGGACGCGAGCGTGCACGCGATCGTCTCGCTCGTGTCCGATCGCGTCGCTGCCCGCGAGCAGGTGCGCGCGGCGCAAGAGTTGGCCGGCAAGCAGCCGACGGTAAAGGACGCGTTGATCGCGCTGAGCGAGCGGCACGCCGCGATGCGGCGCGTGCGGCGCGGCTACTGGTACAGCATCAATTTCCTGCGAACGATCCGGCGAGCAGCCCGAAGCCCGAGAAAGCGGTGAACAATTCGGTGTCCCGACCCGTCATCTACCTGCACATCGGCGAGCCGAAGTGTGGCACTACGTACCTGCAGGAGATCGCCTGGCGTAACCGCGAGGTCCTGCGCGAGCAAGGTCTCGAGCTGCCCGGTCTCCGGCAGGCCGACCAGTTCCGTGCGTCGCAGGATCTGCGCGGGGTGCCGCCGCAGGAGGACGACCCCAGCGGCTCGTGGATCGGCGAGTGGGATGGGCTGGTCGCCGAGGCAATGCGCTCGCCGAGCGCCGCGCTCATCTCCCAGGAACATCTGTGTGGCGCGACGAGCGAGCAGGCACGCCGCGCGCTGGAGTCCTTCGGTGACGCCGAGATCCACGTCATCATCACGGTCCGCGACTTCGCGTCGCTGCTGCCGGCCGAGTGGCAGGAGACCGTCAAGCACCGCAACGGCCGCGCGTGGGAACCGTGGCTGGCCGACGCCCTCGGCAGCGAAGGCGCGGATTCCAGTACCGACCGGGCCAAGTGGTTCTGGCGGGCGCATGACACCCCCGCGATCCTGCAGCGCTGGACGGTCGGCGTCCCGCGCGAGCGGGTGCACATCATCACGATGCCGCGGTCGCGAACCCGTCCAACGCTGCTGTGGGAGCGCTTCGCCGAGGTGATCGGCATCGACCCGGCCTCCGTGGACACCACCACGGCGCGGGCGAACGCCACCCTGGGCGTTGTCGAGACCGAGATGCTGCGCCAGCTGAACCTGCACCTGCCCGCGGAGTTGCCGCAGTGGTTCTACGCGCGCGAGGTCAAGGGCCACGTGGCGCACCGGCTGCTCGCCGAAAGAACGCCGAGCCCCCGCCCGCAGCTGCCGCTGAAGTACGCCGACTGGGCGGCCGAACGCGCGGAACGGATGGTGGACGAGCTGGGCCGCAGCGGCTGCCATCTGGTCGGCGACCTCAACGAACTGCGCGCGCCGCAGTTCTCCGGTGACTCGCCACCCGCAGTGCACGTGGCCACCGATGGCGAGCTGCTGGACGCGGCGCTGGACACGCTGGCGATGCTGCTGCGCGACCAGTACCGACGACGCAAAGCGGCGCCGGGTCACCCATTGGCGGCTCACCCGCCGCAAGCGATTCTGGCGGCGAAGCCGCGGCTGCGGCGCGCCCTTCGGCACATCGCGGCGCGCTATCCCATGGCGGAGCGGGCCGCTGTTCGAGTACGCGCCTACGCCGCTCGACGCGCGGGCAACGGCTCGGCCCAGTGAATCAGCCCCAGGTCGCCGCAGTCGTCGTCACCTACAACCGGCGCGCGCTGCTGCTCCAGGCGCTGGCTGCGATCGAGAACCAGACCCGGGTGCCGGACACCGTCATCGTCATCGACAACGCCTCCAGCGACGGAAGCGCCGCGGTGGTGCGATCGGAGCACCCCAAGGTGCAGCTGCTCGAGATGGCGCACAACCTCGGCGGGGCCGGCGGTTTCGCGGCCGGGATCGACGCCGCACTGACCGACGGAGCCGACCTCGTCTGGCTGATGGACGACGACACGGTGCCAGGGCCGGAGGCGCTCGCCCAGCTACTGCAGGCACGGGAGCACCGTCCCGGCGAGCGGCCGGTGATCGTGGCGAGCCGGGTCGAGTGGACGAACGGTGCGCCGCACCCAATGAACACCCCGCGGCGCAAGCCGTTCGTCTCGCGCGCCGAATTGGACGCGGCGCAGCACGTGGGCTGCCTGCCGATCCGCTCGGCGTCGTTCGTCTCCGTTCTCATCGACGCCGCAGCGGCGCGCGAACGCGGGCTGCCGATCGCCGACTACTTCCTGTGGAACGACGACTTCGAGTACACCGCGCGGCTGCTGCGTCACGGGTTCGGCATGCTGTGCCCGCGCAGCGTCGTCGTCCACAAGACAGCGACGTTCGGCGCCAGCGAGACCGACCCCGGTGCACGCTTTTACTACGAGGTTCGCAACAAGGTCTGGACCCTGCGCTGCAGCGATGCGTTGAGCCCGTTGGAGCGCGGCCTCTACGGCGGCGCGACGGTGCGCAGATGGGGGCGCACTTTCTGGCACTCGACTGATCGCGCCCAGCTGTGGCGGTGCCTCAGCCGGGGAATCCGTGATGGCCTGCGTACTCAGCCCCGTCCGACGAAGGAGATCCTTGCCGAACACAGCCATTCGTGACGCGCTCGCCTCGGTCGCCCGCCGCGTCAGCGGCCGGCAGTGGCGGGCGCAGTCCCCAGATACTCACCGCATCTATTTCCTGATGGTCACCTCCGACGGCATCGGCGGCGTCGCGCGTGCCGTGCTGGCGATCGCCTCCGCGCTTGCCGAGGAACACGAGGTCGAGATCATCAGCGTCTATCGGCGCAGGGACCGGCCAACCTTCCCGGTCGATCCCCGAGTGCGCATCACCTTCCTGGACGATCAGCGCCGCCCTGGCCCGGCCGGGCCGAAGGGTGGGAAGTTCGCGCGTGCGTCCCGCAATCCGCAGCGCTCCAAGCAAGCCGCCTTGCTCGACAAGGTGACCTCGCGCATCTTCCCGGACGAGCCGGACCTGTCGCTGCTGACCGACATCAAGCTGGCGCGGCACCTGCCGAAACTGGCGCCCGGCGTGCTGATCTCCGTGCGCCCAGCCCTGCACGCCGCTGCACTGATGTTCGCGCCGCCGCACCTGATGACCATCGCGCAGGATCACCTCAGCTTCCCCGTGCGCATGCGCAAGGAGTGCATGCGCGAGGTGATGGGTGAGGTCGTGTCCCGATTCGACGGTCTCGCCGCGCTGACGGAGAGCGACGCCGCCGACTACCGGATCAAGTACCCACCCGGCCGCGCGGTGATCACCAACATTCCGAACCCGTCACCGTTCGACCCGGTGCCCACTCCCCCGGCGCTTGACACCAAAATCATCATCTCGGCCGGGCGGCTCGAGACGTACAAGGGCTTCGACCGCCTGATCGACGCATTCGCGCCGGTGGCGCAGAAGCACCCGGACTGGCAGGTGCACATCTATGGCCAGGGCCCGGAGCGGCGCGCACTGCGCAGGCAGATCGCCGAGCGCGGGCTGCAGGAGCGCGTCATCCTCAAGGGATTCACGCCCGAGTTCGCGGAGGCGCTCTCGGAGGGCTCCTTCTACGCGATGGCCTCCAGGTTCGAAGCGTTCCCGATGGTGCTGCTCGAGGCGATGAGCCGCGGGCTGCCCGTCGTCAGCTACGACGGCGCCCGCGGGGCGGGGCACATCGTCGACGAGGGGCGCAACGGCCGGCTCATTCCGGACGACGACCAGGCCGCGTACACCGAGGCGCTGTTGCAGCTCATCGAGGATGACGCGTTGCGTGCCCGGATGAGCGCCGAAGCGCTCGCCGACGTCGAGAGCTACACCGGCAAGGCAGTCTCGGCAAAGTGGGACGAACTGTTCGCGCAGATCATGCAGCGGCGGCGCAGC